>JAKEHO010000007.1 GCA_022614965.1 Gammaproteobacteria bacterium | reverse complement strand
GGCGTGTCCATATGGGACCAGGAGCGCCCGTCGACACTGGTTTGGCTCGTGATTGAAGACACCAAAGGGCGCCGACTCATTGGCACAGATGAGCCTTCCGAGTACGCCCCGGTGCTGACAGAGCGGGCTGGGGTGCGGGGGATCCCCGTGCTCGTTCCACTCATGGACCTCGAAGACAGCGGGAGCATCAAGTCGACTGATGTGTGGGGTGATTTCGCAGAACCCATTTTAAAGGCTTCCGAACGATATCATCCGGACGCCGTGCTCGCGGGACGAATCGCACCCGTGTCCCCTGGATTTTGGGAAGGTCGGTGGACATTGTATGTTGATGGGCAGTCCGTAAACTGGGTCTCTCAGGGGGACCTACCGGCATTCGTGCTTGATGAAGGGATTGACACACTGGCGGACAACCTCGCCACGCGCTTCGCACGGACAGGGGTCTATACCGAGACGGCCGGGGTCGAAGTTGTGGTAACGGATATCTTCAACGTCGACGAGTATGCGCGCGTGTTGCGCTATCTGCAATCATTGAAGGCAGTAACCGACGTGCAGGTGAGGCGCGTTGATCCCGGCAAAGTGACCTTTCTTGTCGTAGCTCGCGGGGGTGCAGATGCAATCGCGCAAGCCGTGTCACTCGGCGACACGCTGGAACTGATTGCACGCGGTGCAGAGCCGTCCTATCGATTATTACGTTAGCATGGCAGAGGGAATCGTGACCAATGGACAAAAGGCCCATCGCCCCGCTGCTAACGTAGTTAACTGCGCGGTGTGCGCATACATCGTAGGGGATCGCGTGTAATACGCCATGGACGTAGTCGAGTGCAGTGGAGTTCAATTACCTCTAGGACTGGTTCCACACGAGAGGTTCGTTTTCGCGACCTATTTTCCTGGGCCTAACAGTTCCGTCGTCCAGTCTCTTCAGCGCCTGTGTGAAGGCATTGACAGGGGGAGCGTTTACCTTTGGGGGCACCGTCACACGGGCAAGACCCATTTGCTGCAGGCCACGTGTCAGCGAGTTGCTGAGCAGGGTAGAAGACCTTTCTATCTACCGTTATCACAAGTGACGCGGCTTTCAACGGGCATGTTGGAAGATCTGGAGGAGTTCGATGTCGTGTGCGTGGATGACATCGAGACTATTGCAGGACAGAGCGACTGGGAACTGACGCTCTTTCATTTATACAACCGGTTACATGAGCACAGTAAGGCCATGATCGTGGCCGGGCGGAGCACTCCAAGGGCATTAGGGCTTCAACTGACTGATCTCACCACCCGACTCGCCTGGGGTCTCGTCTTCCACGTCAAGGCGCTTGCCGACGATGAGAAGATCAAGGCCTTGCAGCGCAGTGCAGTGGCGCGCGGTTTTGAATTGCCCATTGACGTTGCAGATTTTCTCTTAAGGCGCTTCCCACGCGATATGGGGACACTTTTTGATTTATTGAACCGGCTCGATAGAGACTCGCTCGCAGCGCAGCGCCGTCTCACAGTACCCTTTGTCAAGATGCTGCTTGGTATCTAACGCACAAAGTGAGGCTTAATCCGAAAAAACACATAGATAAACGTACGAGTCAGTAGATCCCATCCGGAAGTGGATGCTATCTTTGAAGCGCAACGTAGACAGGGCACTTCCGACATCCGCATTACGGACACTGAGAGGGGGGGACGGCAATGCAGGCAAAGCGCGTTGAAAGCAGTCAGGGCTGGGCTTGGATCACCTGTGGGTGGCGCCTTTTTAGTGCTAATCCGGGAATGTGGATTGCATTGCTGATCATCTATCTCGCTGTCGAGGTCATCCTGTCATTCATACCTCGTGTTGGCGGGCTGATTGTCACGATCATATCCCCGGCACTCTACGGCGGCATGCTCTTTGGGGCTCGATCGCTTGATCGCAGTGGAAAGCTTGATATTAGGCAGTTGTTTGTTGGCTTCACCGATCCCAAGATGCGCGGAGGGCTCTTGAGTCTCGGGGGCCTCTTGTTGCTTGCGCTGGTGATAACGCTTGTTATTGGCCAGGTCGTATCAGGCGGGCAGCTGCTGCCTGTCCTTCAGCAGGCGCAGACAGGAGCACCACCGCAAGTAGTCGCTGCTGTTTTGATTGCACTGCTCGTGATGCTTTCGATTTGGCTGTTGGTGCTGATGGCCTTCATTTACGCGCCGCCACTCGTGATGTTTGCGGGCGACAAACCGATCCCTGCGCTCAAAAGTAGCTTTGTGGCAAGCATCCGCAATTTTCTGCCACTTTTCGTCTTCAGTGTCATTTATCTTGTCTTGGCGATCGTGGCGGCGATCCCCGCGGGTCTGGGTTTTCTCATATTGCTTCCTGTTACCTTTGGCGCCTTGTACTGCAGTTATAAGAGCATGTATGGGGATGGATGATGCGGCTGCATCGTCAGGGCAGCCCGTGCTACTGATGGGACTTTAGGCTACGAACAGCCCTCGTGAAGCAATGCGTCCTGCTTGCTCGTCAATCCTGTTGCATGCCTCTGCCGGAATTGAGTGCTTGGGTCACCTTAGCTAGGCGTAGGCCCAGCGCGATACAGAGTCGTTTTTCCTCCTCGGTTACAGCCCGATCATTGTCAACGCCCGCGACGTGGCTGGCACCGTAGGGCGTACCACCACTCGTGGTTGAAAACAGCGCGGGTTCCTGGTAGGGCAGGCCGACGAGCAGCATGCCGTGATGCAAAAGCGGGAGCATCATGGACAGAAGGGTGCTTTCTTGGCCACCGTGCAGGCTCGCGGTGGAGGTGAAGACGGCGGCCGGTTTCCCGCTCAAGGCACCGGATATCCAGAGGTCACTCGTGCCGTCGAGAAAATACTTAAGCGGCGCGGCCATGTTGCCAAAACGTGTGGGGCTACCCAGCGCCAAGGCCCGGCACTCCTTGAGATCCTGGTGAGTGGCGTACGGTGCGCCGGATCCGGGGATAGGTTCCTCCACGGCTTCACAGACTTCCGAGACGGCGGGGACGGTACGTAAGCGTGCTTGGCATTCGGCGACTTGTTCGATGCCATGGGCGACGTGATGGGCCATCTGGGCCACGTTGCCGTGGCGAGAGTAGTACAGCACCAGGATATCCAGCATAGTCAGAGGATCTCGAGCACCTTCGCGGGTGGACGTCCGATGCGAGCCTCGCCCTTGCTGAGTACGATCGGGCGTTCAATCAAGATGGGATGTTTAAGCATCGCCGAGCTGAGCGCCTTGCGGGTTAATTGTTCGTCATCCAACCTTGCCTCTTTATAGACGGGTTCGTTCTTTCGCATGAGGTCCCGGGGTTCCAAATGCAATAAGTCCAAGATCCGTTCTAGGGTTGCCCGATCAGGCGGCGTCTTGAGATACTCAACAATCTCTGGTTCCATCTTGCGTTTGCGTAGAGTTCGAGCGTCTGGCGAGAGTTTGAACAGCGAGGATTGTGGTAGATGGTCACTCTCATAGAATGTATAGGATGCCTGTTCCGCGTGCTAATTCGGGAGATACTATTATGCCCAAGATTTTTCTTGCCAATGACGAGTGACAATCTAGCATGCTGGCGCCAAGGCATAAACAGTACTACGACAGGCGGTCTAAAATGCCGGCGTTCTTGGTACAAATGCGGTTGAAAGTCAGTGAACTGCAAGTTACGTCATGGCTTTCTCAGCAAAACAAGGGTTACATATGACCTATAGTGTAATCCTGGTGATTGGCAACCTTGCAGCGAGTGAGATATCGCTTTAATACGGACGGGATCCTATGCATCGCCCAGTCATTGACAGAGTAGTCAGCCATAGTAGGTGGTTCGTCGATTTTCTCGTGTATGTTGGGCGGCAATTCATGGCTGACGGATGTCAGCGAACCGCTGCATCGCTTTCTTATACTACGGCTTTGTCCTTGGTCCCGCTGATGGCGGTCATGTTCGTTGCACTAAGGGCCTTTCCAGTTTTCCAAAACCTTGGTAACGAGATTCAAGAGTATATCTTTCAAAACTTTGTGCCCGCCGCTGGGGAAACCATGCAGGGGCATTTCCAGCAGTTTGCATCCAAAGCGAGGCAGCTGACTGCTGTTGGGATCTTCTTTTTGGTGGTCATTGCCGTGATGATGATGGTGACTATAGAGAATGCCTTTAATGCGATTTGGCGCGTGCACGCAAAACGTCCGGCGTTATCGAGTTTCGCGATGTACTGGGCGGTCCTCACATTGGGTCCACTGCTCATAGGGGTGGGTCTGGTAGCCACCTCCTATGTCGTATCGTTACCACTCATTTCCGATGCTGAAGTGCGCTTTGGCCTAAAAACTCGGTTTATCGCATGGACTCCCTTTGTGACCACGACGCTGGCCTTTACGCTTTTATATCTGTTAGTGCCGAACAGGCGGGTACCGTTGCGACCAGCAATCATCGGTGGGGTAGTGGCCGCCCTGTTGTTTGAGATCAGCAAGCGAGGTTTTGCATTGTATGTCACGCATTTCCCGACCTATGAGGCCATCTATGGCGCCATGGTCAGCATTCCGCTATTTCTGGTTTGGGTGTATGTGTCTTGGCTTGTGATCCTGCTCGGCGCCGAGATCACCCGCGGGCTCGTAACGTTCTCAAGTTGGCATCGACATATGAAGGTGTATGGCGATGAGGGCTTCTTCGTCGCGGCCTATCGAATCCTCGGCCAATTGTGGAAGGCCCAGAAGGGAGGTCAGTCAATTTCGACCGAGGTGATCGTCAAAAATGAGCCTCGCATCGACGATGAGCGCGCGACAGCGGTGATTGACCGGCTTGTTCGAGCCGAGTGGGTGCAACGGACGGCAACCGGTGAGTGGGTGTTGTCACGAGATCTGGGCCAGCAAACCTTGCTCCAACTCTACGAGTCGGTGCCAGGGCCCCTGCCTGTAACACAGGCAAACCCAAGGCAACAAGATGGCTGGGACACGGCCCTGCGAGCCGTCCTTGGGGGCCAAGGCCAGTCCATGCAAGTCTCACTAAAATCGCTGTATGAGGGAAATTCTTAAACTGCGATCTCCGCAGGCGAGCTTCGATTCGGCAGTGGGACACATTTTCACCAGTGACTTAAACTCGTTTGTAGCTGAATTGCTCAAGCGTCGCAGTTGACATCAACAATTTGTCCGCGCGCGCTTGGAACGTCTCCGCGCCTAAAGTGATCTCCAGGGTACGGCCCTCTTGGTAGAGGCCTTTTGTTGTGATTAGCGATATAGCCCGGTCTTGCTCGGGGGCGGCGGCGAGGATTGCCCGCCGCTGTTCCGTATCAATCTTCCCACCAACGAGCGCGCGTACCGCGCCCGGGCGCACCTTCGATGCCAAAATCTGTATGCCCAGTTTGTGTTCCATGTCCTTATGGATCATCAACCAGCGTACGATGCCTAGTGTCCAGTCATTTTCGGCACCGTTGTGCCCCGGTCCCTTAAGACCGACCAGTTCACCAATACGCACAGGCTGCCTAAGCTTGGTATTTTGAAATACGGCGAAGCCACTGGGCCCTTGGTTGATAACGTTCCAATTCTCTGCGGAGTAGTCACGCGGGGGATGCTCAACTTCGTGGTGTTTGACCTTTCCCTGCACGATGATTTCCCCGTCTTCTTTATCGTTTCCGCTCTCCTTTGCAAAGTCGCGTTGGCCGTTCAAGTAGAAATACGTGGCATTGATACCACAGGTGATCTCCATGATGCTGGCGCTTTGCTCGCGGGGGAAGGCTCGCCGTGGGGGGAGGCCCCAAACTTTCAGTAGATGGCTGAGCAACGGCTTCGCGTAGCGTGGTGCAAACTGAAGCGCCTCGTCTTGGTCTTGCCCCAAGCGGATGCGTTCAAGATGTTGCTGGATGATGCTCTCTAATGGGCGGCAGTCAAACAAGCGATGGTGATCAGTGGTCGTTTCAAATCGAAATTTCACGAATGGTATCGGCCGCGCGTCGCTCATGAGATCGACCACAAAATAGCCACTCGCTTCCTTAACAGGCTGAAAACCACCGAGATGGGTTTCTGCCGCCCATTGATCAAGCTGATCGTAGATTTCCCAGATCGCGCCATATGGCAGCTGGTGTGGCTCGCTGACAGCCGCCAGCAGGATCTGTTTGTACTTACGGTCAATGGTCGTTTGCTTGTCGCGGTCATCGCCAGGAGCGTCAAGGAAGGTGGTATGTTCGTTATGCTGTTCCGCAAGTCCATAGAACGAATTTAACTCGTGCCAAACGTTCTTTGGCATCGGTGCGTATCCTTGGAAACTGAGTACAAGCACATGCGATAAATAGTGCATGCCTAAGAGCACGGCGTCGATTGGTAGCTTGCTTGTCCCCCAGAGTGATTTTTTTGAAGAACTGGCATTCAGAATTAATTTGCAGGCGAAGGCCAACTCAACAGCGATTCTTTTCATCGCTGCAACCTGCATATGCGCTATTTCAATACTCTGTAAGCTCCGATCAGCGCTAGATTTAATATGGGATTCTATGAAGTATTGATATGGGCGATGGTAAAGCTGTACTAGTTCAAGTCGCGTCAAGGGTTTGACGGATTGTATGTTAGTTGCCCGCAGCGCCTCTTGTAGAAGCTGGCTGGTCCTGTTGAAATCAGCGTAGGGCAGGGACTCCAGCCATTCTTCGACATAAATTGGGCGGGTTTCGACGAGCTTGCCTTTCCCAGTATCCTTTGTTGGTATGGAATTTGATTCGAGCGTCATAGGCGTTCGTTCTACTTAACGATCGTGATGATGCGCCGAAATGGCTCTGCCCTCGAGTGTCGCCGTGGAGTTTGACACCATAACGGTTAGCGACTGAGTGCTTTCTCTAGCCTTGTCCGAGCGGTTTCGCTGGCGGGCTACTCATTATGCTTTTTCCCATGCTTGGCATGTGGCACTTGAGCCGTAACTATAACCGCAGCAAAAAGAGTATTCCAGGGAAAGGGGCGCGTTAACATTCCGTTGCAAGACGGTCCGTTTTTACCCCGACCGCTACGCTCTCCATCGGCACAGCTCAAGTGGGCACGGCAGGCCTCGCTCCAGCAACCGGCGGGTGGGGCTTCCGATAAAGAGGCTGCGGCATCACATTGCAATTTCGGCCGCGATCAGGGACATTTCCTGCCGTCATGTAAGTGACGGGAGAGGGTCGATGCAGCCAGGATCCACCGGCGCTCCTTACGCCCGCGACAGGTGAAGCGATTCATGGCGTTTTGGATAGCCTGAGGGATTGGCCGATGAGGGGGTGCGTGCATTGCTATGTGTCGGGACGCGTTCAGGGGGTATTCTTTCGGGCGGAAACCCGTGAACAGGCGCGACTTCTTGGACTTACCGGCTGGGTGCGCAACTTGCCGGACGGGCGAGTGGAGATCATGGCCTGTGGTGAACCCAGCAAGGTGCAACAGCTGTGCGTATGGCTATCGCAGGGTCCCGACTTGGCCCATGTCACAGATGTACAATGCGCGCAAGTTGAGCTTCAGACATTTGATGAATTCAAAGTCCGCTAAGCCCAAGAGGCTTCTTGTGCCCGGGAAAGCACGCTTTCGGAGATTCGAGCCTGCACAAATGGAATGACCTCACTGAGTTCTACCTGTTGAGGTTCCGTATCAGTTCGCCTTTGGTACTCCACTTTCTCCGCATCGAGCCCCCGCTCGCTCATGACTAGCCTGTGCGGGATACCGATGAGCTCCATATCGGCAAACATGACCCCCGGGCGTTCCTTGCGATCATCCAGTAACGCCTCGATGCCAGCAGCGGACAACGCCTCGTAGAGTCTCATCACGGCGTCCTGAAGTCTGCGTGATTTATGCATGTTGATCGGTATCAGTGCGAGGCTGAAAGGAGAAATGGCTGTCGGCCAGATAATGCCACGTTCATCATGATTCTGTTCTATCGCCGCGGCAACTATTCGGGAGACGCCAATACCATAACAACCCATGATCAGATCAACAGCATCACCGTTCTCATTAAGGCACACGGCCTTCATCGCCGCACTGTATTTATCACCTAGCTGAAAGATGTGTCCCACTTCAATGCCTCGCGCAATTTCCAGCGTTCCTCGCCCATCAGGACTTCGATCGCCGCTGACCGCGTTGCGCACGTCAGCGACCTTCGGCTCAGATAGGTCGCGACCCCAGTTGACCCCGATAAGGTGTCGTTCGTCTTGATTGGCCCCACACACGAAGTCGGCGAGGCGCGCCGCCGAGTGATCGGCAATTACGGGAATATTAAGGCCCACAGGACCAATGGAGCCGAAATCGCATCCCACCACCACGCGCACCTCGGGGGCATCTGCGAATGAAAGCGGTGTAGCAATCTCTGGTAGGCTTTCCACCTTGACCCTGTTGAGCTCGTGATCACCTCGGAGCACAATCGCAACCAGGCCGCCTTTTTTGCCTGCAACTAACAATGTCTTTGCGCAGCGATCGGGCGGCACCTGCAAGTAACGGCTGACCTCCTCGATCGTGTGCTGGCCTGGGGTAGCAACGGTGCGCATCGAATCCTTAGGTGCCCCCCGCGAACCGGTCGGCGGGAGGACTTCCGCAAGCTCGAGGCTTGCGGCATAAGTGTTGTCGGTGTTAAATGCGATGCGGTCCTCGCCGGATAAAGCAAGTACATGAAACTCGTGGGAGATCTTTCCGCCGATATTCCCGGTTGGTGCACGAACGGCTCGAAATCTGAGCCCCAAGCGGGTGAACATGCGTGAATAGACCTGGTACATCAGATCATAGGTTTCTTGTAATGAATCCTGAGTTAGGTGAAATGAGTAGGCATCCTTCATGATGAACTCGCGCGCACGCATGATGCCAAAGCGCGGCCTCACCTCGTCCCGGAATTTGGTTTGGATTTGATAAAAATTTGCCGGGAGTTGCTTGTAGCTACGGATCTCGCGGCGGATCAGGTCGGTGATGATCTCTTCATGTGTGGGACCGAGACAGAAGTCCCGCTGATGCCGATCCCTGATGCGTAACAACTCAGGCCCGTACTCCTCCCACCGGCCTGACTCTTGCCAAAGTTCGGCAGGCTGCACACCCGGCATGAATACCTCCTGTGCGCCAATAGCATCCATCTCTTCGCGGATAATGGCTTCTACCTTGCGTAATACCCGCAATCCAAGTGGTAGCCAGGTATAGATACCGGCGGCCAGCTGGCGGATCATGCCGGCGCGCACCATCAATTGGTGGCTCACGACTTCCGCATCGGCGGGAGATTCTCTTAGCGTCGCGAGCAAAAATTGCGAAACACGCATGACTTTCCTGCTGGAATAGGCAAGTTGCGGATTCTACCGCAAACGGGACCGGACGCGCATGGCGTATTGACGTGACGCGCTGGTGGCGCTCGGCCACTTGACTCTTGTTTTGGATGTCTCGGCGGAACCGCGCCTCGTGCGGTGGATGCAGGTCTTAGTTTCGGAATACTCTACCAGCCCAACTTGGGTTGCAACTCAATTGCAGTACTTATCGACGTCTGCTTGTGCCTTCTTGATGAGGGCCTGATGTTCTTCCTCGGGTAGTATAACCCACTCGTCTGAGCCGTACTGCTGTCGAACTCGACTTCTGTCTTGTAGCCCGGTGAGGTTTTTCTTTGCCGCCTGACAGTTTCTTTCTTGCGCCGCCTTTTGCTCGGCGGCTTTTCGTTCTTCTTCGGCCTTCTTGGCCCTTTCCTCACGTGATGTGTCGAGCTGTTTTTGTTGCTCTTGCAAGGCCTTGATCGCATCTTCTGAGTTCACGGGGGCTGGCGGCTTAATAGGCTCCGCCTGCTGGCCGGGCGGGGGATACTGGCCGTAATGTACTTGGCCCTCTTCATCGACCCACTTGTAGACTCCGGAATTAAGGGGCGACGATGCGAAGGCGCATAGAAGCACGACAATGGGTAGCAGCACTTTGGCACATCTCGGTCTGCTCATAGGGATGATTCCCGCGCGCTGGCGCGCTCTCGCATAGCTCGCATAGAGTGAAGCATAGTTTGTCCAAGGGCGCCATGGACAACTCCCATAAAGCGCTAGGGGCGACAACGGCCCAAAATGCACGCACCCCGGTCCGGGCCAGCTTGGGCATGACATCCAAACGGGGCAAACACTTATATTCGGCGCTCGCCAAGCGCACAATAAGGGGCCTATCTTGACCTCTGGGTCGAATGCCAGTAGTTTTCTATAGTTTCTATGCATTTTTGTGTTTTTACCGGAAAGTGTCTGGTGATTGGGTGTGGGTAAGTCAAGAGAGATACTGCGTGGGGCTGAAATCTTCGTCCGCTGCCTCAAGGATGAAGGGGTCAAGCACATCTTTGGTTATCCGGGCGGC
>JAKEHO010000040.1 GCA_022614965.1 Gammaproteobacteria bacterium | reverse complement strand
GCCAAAGCGAACGGAAACTATATGAACTCCATGTTGGCGCTGCAAGAAGCCATGGACGCTGGTTATGACGAATCCTTGCTTTTGGATACGCAAGGATTCGTGTGCGAAGGAAGCGGAGAAAACGTGTTCATCGTGCGAGACGGAGTCCTTTTCACACCTGATCTCACCTCCGCCCTAGAAGGGATCACCCGCGACACCATCTTAAGGCTTGCAGCGGACGAGGGTATTACCGCGCGTGAGAAGCGCATCACTAGGGATGAGGTCTATGTTGCCGACGAAGCGTTTTTTACCGGCACCGCAGCCGAGGTTACGCCTATTCGCGAGCTGGATGGACGCTCGATCGGTAGCGGCGAGCGCGGCCCCATCACGAAACGCCTGCAGCAGATGTATTTCGACTGTGTGCATGAGCGCGCTGAACGCTACGCCGAATGGCTGTGCTACGTCTGAGCCCTGCTCGCATTGGTATTGGCACGCGTGAACGGAAGTCGGTTCGATGCAAGAGCTAGCAAACCGGCGCTATGCCGCGCCATTGCTGGATTGTTGAGAAAGCGTTATCGCGCATGGGAACCGATAAGGAACAATTTTCGGGGTTGTCCCCCGGAATGATCCCCAACAGCCCCCGATTTTGCGAAACAGATTCAGCCCTCAACCTTAATGCCCAGCCGCCGCGACACCCCGGCCAGAGATTCCTCGGCGAAAGCATCATGCTCGGCGGTCAGTCGCTCAAACGTACGCCAGCGCATTCCCTTCAGATTCCACTCATTACCGTCCAAAATGCCCGGCTCCCAGCCCAGTGTCCGCCCGCCTTGCTTGCCGATCGTGGCCTTCTTTCCGCTGGCTTGTATAGACCAGCCGCTAGCAGTGCCGACAGGCGAAGATCGCGCCACCAAGATACAGGATTGCTAGGCGCCGCCCGCATCCGACAGCCGGACAGATGAGCCAAGCCCGCGTCCCGCCGTAGGTGCATGCCGTCCGGTCAAGACGAATTTTCTTCGGCCTTCCACTCTCCGCCGCCGCTCCGGTGCCGATAGTTGAGAATCACCCGGTCGGCTACCACCGTCGCGCTGATAGATGCCAGGGTTTTCCCGTCCCGTGTCCATTGCCAGCCGAACCATCGGCCCGGCTCAAGATACCCGTCCCGCGGCCCGCGTCGGCGGTAACCTTCCACCGCGTTCCTGCTTGTCCCAGCGATACCAGTTCCCGCTACCGATGCCGCTCATGATGCGCTCTCGTAGATCATCGCCGCCATTGAATATCCTCCCGTGATTGCCAAGATCCTCGCGCATCTTGGCTTGTCGCCCGAGCACCGATCACCAGCGCTGCCGTTCACTCACCTCCAAGCGCCTGATCTCAACCGATATCCCTCCTATCCGGTTCAGCCCCTGAGCCGAACATCCCTCTTAGTTTTCACTCGCGCCAGACGCCAAGCTGCTTCGAAATGTGGCGCCTCGGGCTGACGAATGGCCGGACAAATCCGCCCTTTTGTGATCGAGACCGTACGTGATTGACAACTTACAGGTCCAGCAGTACCTTTCTGCGCGAAGAAACGGGGCGTTTATTTTCCTTATGCGCGAGAACTTTTAAAATCCTTTCGCGCGCCAACCTCGCAGCATCGGCAGCCGTCATTGCCTCGGCATTCGCATAGATTTCTCTCCCTATAATCTCAAAGTCTGCTCCTGCTGCTATTGCACTCCCAGCTTCCGGTCCTTGTCGGCCCACTCCACAGGAGATCAAAATAGCGTCTTCTCCCACCAACTCTCGAATGTGACGCACCCGATGTAAGTAAGTCGCAGGCACCTGTACCCCTTCACAGCCCAACTTCAAGGCAATATCCGCAAACGAGTCTGCTTGGTTGTCTGGGATGACGTCCTGGCAGTGCGTAAACTGTGTCACAATGAAGATCATCCCTGGAAAACAGGCTCGACAGTACCCTAACGTGTCCAGACCGGTAGCTCCACAGAGCATGATTGCATCTACGTCCATCTCTTTAGCCCTCGTACAGATCCGCTCTGCAATGTGCGGCACATCCATAAGCTTTAGATCCGCAATGATGGGCTTCCTGCAGATTCTTTTTACGTCAGAAACGATTTTCCAGCCAAACTCGTAAAGAACCTGATTGCCGAGCTTTACGGCGTCGATGTAGCGATCCACGCGTGATATCGTTTCCAATAGGTTGCGCCTATCGTCAATATCAGCGGCAAAAATAATTCCTTTATCTGACAGCATTTGAATAATACGATCTCGCTCTCACAATCGCTACGGTTCTCGACGTTAGGCTAGCCAGCGTGATGCCGAAAACCCGAACTTGTATGTCTATTGCGACAGATGTAGCCTCGAAATTGTTCTTGCGTGCCAGCAACAAATAGTGACGTCAACACAATATATGGTTGTACAAGGTGTCGTATAGTGTATTATATAGTATATGGATGTTGAAAACAGTCGCAGCGATTTAGAGCATGGCTGAATGGTATTGCTTCCTGCACCCTCGTATGCACCGACTACCGATTTTTTGTATAGGGATTGGCGCCAATGGAGATAAAGTCTTTATAAAACAATGGTAAACGGTTACTACACGATCCGCGAAGTAGCGCAGAAGCTTCAAGTGACAGACGAAACCGTGCGACGGTGGGTCCGACAGCGTAAACTTGAAGCCAGTAAGGTCCGCAGCAAGGGGTTTAGGGAGGTATGGGGTGTTGCGCCGCTTGTTCTCGAAGAGTTCATGGAACACGATGACCTTAAATGAATAGCCTGCGCGTACAACCTGTTGATATTAGATATAAGTTGAGATCATTCCGCGCTTTGTTGGGAGGATAGTTAACAAGATAGGCATGCATGTGCACTTCTCGTCTCCGATACAGCTGGCCGAGGATTACTATTCCAGGTTGGAAGCTAGTTCTGAAGACACAACGTTCTCAGTGTTAAGAGACCTATGTCAACGACTCGAACACGCCAAGCGAAACAAAATAGAAAACCCAACAATTACTGTCGCGACTGTGTTAGTGACGAATTTTCTCGGCCATATCTTGGAAGACATCACGCGTGCTGTACCGTGGGATGATTCAGGAAATCTTAAAGCCACCCGAACCGCTGCTCTCTCCCTCGCAAAAACTGCCATAAGTCTCTTAAGAGAAGCCGAGCCTGAGGGTGGATACAGTATCTACTTTTTCGAAAAAATGGGGAAGCTATTCCTGCAGTACGAGTCCATATTAGGTTCGTTAAATGAGGGCGATCGACGCCTACTACAGGAGGTGAAAAGAAATGACTGAAAAGCCTTTTGCGTCCGGATTCGAGAAACCGGAAATCCCACAACTTTCGGCGGCTGACATTCAAAGTGTCGTAGATTTTTGTAAACCGGCGTTTGGTTTTAGCGAGTGGGTTGCATTACGGGGAGCTCAAAAACCATATTATTTTAACCTTGACAAGGTGTACGCCCATTCGCAATACACGGCTCGTTTTCACGATATTTTTATTGAATTCATTAAAGATATTGCTAAAGCTGAAAAATTTAGGTTTCTACTTAAGGAGATTCCACCCGTCCTGGGCTTTGTGTGCCTCGACGGTGCGCCGGCAGGCATTGTTCAAGTTCGTGGTTTATTATCTGAACGTCTTGGGTGGCCAACTGTATTGGTGTTCCCGGAAAAACGCCTGCTCCGAGCCCGCGTGATACCTGGTGACGGTTCAAAAAGTTTTCCGGAATCGGTTGCGTGGCTTTCCGGCCGGTATAGTTTGTTGCTGAGCGATGCTGCCACCACTGGCGAATCGATTGCTAGTGCAGCAGGTGCCCTTCGTGCTTTCGGTAGCAAAGTTTTTGGAGCGGCCGTTGTATATAACCGCGATGAGGGAGCAGACATATCTCTGGCGACCGTTAATATTCCCCTATACAGCCTTTTAGGACCAACGGATATCAAGGGCATCGACGACGAGTTAAGCGAGCGGATACAGGTCGGAGACAAGGAAACGCGTGATTTCGCTTTCGTAATGGCTGAAGCCGGGTAACGGTTCTCCCGTCGTTCTTATTTTGTAGCTGCTTTTACCCAAAGTGATTATGTCCTCGTTGACTACGGTTTTCGTGCCAAAAGAACCAATAGAAGTCGAGTACACTGATGAATGGAACTTTTACTTGGATCCAGAACGCTGCAATTCGATTCATTGCAGAGGCAATCGAAGTAGAAATCAGATCAGAATTTAGAGTCTATGAAGTCAACGACGACTATTATATAGGGAATGCGCATCTGTTTTACATTCCGCAGAACGCAAGAGAAATTACGTGTGAGGAATGTATACGGTCCGCCGAAGGGTCCCCTTTCGAAGTCATAGGCATTTATAACGAAGGCAATAGTCAACTGCTGCGGAGAAACTATCCCCCGCAGTTGCGGGTCTATCCGACAACAAAAAGTTTTCAAGACATTAAGACTTTTCGCTTAAACGTTAGGTACAGGTGCCCACAACCACATAACGACTTGCAAAAGCAATTCGATATACCTGTGCATTTTACTTATCCATTACGTTCGTACATGGATAGTCTGCGATGCGGGCAGAGTGAAACCCTAAATAGCGCGCTGCTTTCGATATACGCTCCAATCGGTTGTAAGTGGGCTGTAGAAAAAATCACCCTTAATAACGCACTGGAAGGTCTGCACGCTTTGGACGTGGAAAACGATCTTTGTTCAATTGATACTAGCCTGGTCAAAGTGGCTTTTACCGCACATGGGGAGAGAATCTTGGCTCGACCACACGAGGAGGTCACCTTTAACTTGCCAGCCACCCAGAATGTTGAAACCATTCAGGCCCGAATAGATGATATAACAAGAGCGCATCAAGAGCGCGCCGTCACTGAGGTTGTCGTATTCGTTTGCGACTTGCGAGGGAGTTCGACGCGAACGGAAGTGGGAAAAGCGCCTCCAGATCTTCTTCGCTTTAGGAACATTTGGGGTCGGCAGGACGTAAAACCGTTCCGATTAGTGAATATCATTGGCGACCAGGCACTAGTTGTAAGCGACCCAGACCCCTTCCTGAGCGAAGGTTTGAACGAAATAATCAGTTTGTATACAAGATCGTTAGATCTGGGTTTTCCGATTAGGGGAGGATTTCACGTAGGTCTAGCTGAAGCCACAGGGGAAACACATCGGATGGGTGGATATTGCTGCGGCGAGGAGTTCTTAGGAGATGCTATTAACAACGGTGCGAAAGCTGGTGATTACAAGAAGAATGAGAAAAGTCTGCTAGGGACCGAACAATTTGTACGTTGGTTCGAGAAACAGCGTGATGCGTCTGCATTTAGCTTTTGGGAAGAAGCCACATTAGGAAGTTGGGGGACACGCCTTTATAAAGTAGATGTTAGCGCACTACAACATACAGCCCAGGGAAGGTTTGTTGGAACTGCTACGCATCCTACTAGCTTCCCAGATCGTCTTGTCATGCGAGCGTCGGAGGTAGGCTCAAGACTTATTGTGGGACTGGATCCGAATGTAGATAAATTCCCCATGTTCCTTCAGCAGGAGTGGCGCGAGCGGCCCACGCTGGAAAACCTGGCGGATATAATATTCAGATTCAATCAGGCTATTATTGAAGCGACTAAAGTCGTGGCCGTTGCATATAAGCCGCAAGCGGCATTTTATGAGCAATATGGTATGGCGGGTCTCCTGGCGTTGCAACGTACGGTGGGCTTTCTGCGCAAACAGGAGCTAATAGTGATTCTGGATGCCAAACGAAACGATATTGCTCACACCGCCAAGGCATACGCGGAGGCTTGGTTGTCGTCAGAAAGGCCCCTAACATTTACGCCAAACGAGTGGCGGGTTGATGCGATCACAATTAACGGCTACCTGGGTAAGGATGGTGTCGAACCCTTCTTAGCAATAAACCAAGAGGCCGGATTGTTTGTGCTGGCGAAAACGTCGAACCAATCGTCACAGGAGATCCAAGACTGTCAACTTATCGAAGGAGGAACGGTTTACGAGAAGATGGCGTCTCTGGCTAACGAGTGGGGTGCAGACGACGTGGGCGAACACGGTTACTCTAGATTAGGACTAGTAGTTGGCGCAACATACCCGGAAGCAACTAAGCGGTTGAGGAAAATTGCACCGAAGGCGCTTTTTCTAATGCCTGGTCTAGGCGTCCAGGGAGGAGATCTAGAATCTATCGCAGAAGGAGCCGGTGCGGACACGTTAGGCGCATACGCCGCATCATCGCGAAGCGTGCTGTACAACTTTACACCAGAAGAAACAAACAGTGACGATTGGGGTGATAAGGTCGGGGAGGGGGCCAGAAAGAAAGCCGAAGATTTGAATGATGTGGTCATGAAAGTTCTGCGTAGTCGGCGCTAGTCACGCTACCGATGCCGCCCATGCACCCGTGATCTTGCCGAAATTATTAGGCAACCTTGCTCTATTTCTACCGCTCGAAATCGCTGAAACCCGTCCCTATTGCCTTGCCGCCCGATTCGCGGATATCGGTGTTCGTGCGCCTTACCCGAAGAGTCATTTTCCTATGCAAAAACTGGAAAAAATCTCTGCTAACAGATCCTCGCTCGTAAACTCACCCGTTATGGTACCCAAACTTCGCTGCGCTCTCGCTAGATGCTCGGCAATCAGTTCCGGCGCCCATGTTCGGCCCAACTCTGCGGCCGCCGCAGCCAAATCTGCTTGGGCTGAGCTTAAAGCCTCCAAATGCCGCCGGCGCGCGGTAAAGCCCCCCTCCCCGGCTGATTGATATCCCGCCTGAGCTTTAAGGTGCTCTTCTAGCAACGGTATTCCAAACCCATAACGCGCCGACAAACAGATCTCCGTCCCGTACTGGCCGTGCTTTATGCTGGGAGCTTGGCCGTGGAGATCGATCTTGTTGCGTATGACCGTGACCCGTTCTCGCAGCGCCTGGTTGCCTAGAAGATCGATCTCTGCTCCTTGCCGTTCCTGCCCATACTCCGTTACTAACAGTACGACATCTGCCTGATCAATGGCGGCCTGTGCTCGGCTTATACCCTCTTTTTCGATGCTGTCATCCGTTTCGCGCAGTCCGGCGGTATCGATTAAGGAGATCGGCACACCACCGATCAAGACTTGTTCTTGCAGCGTGTCTCGGGTTGTACCTGGGCGGGCGTCTACGATGGCGCGATCTCTTTTCAGAAGCTGATTCAACAGGCTGGATTTACCCACATTGGGCGCCCCAGTTATTGTCACCGACAAGCCATCGAGTAACACTTGGCCTCGGCGCGCTGCCAGAAAAACCGATCCAAGTTTCTCCGTTACACCTTTAAGTCGGGCCTCCAACACTTCGTGATCGAACACTCCGATCTCTTCATCGGGGAAGTCAAGTGTCGCCTCCACATGCGTTCGCAACCCGATCACGTCATCTACCAAGCCTCGCACGAGTTCGGAAAACTCCCCTCGCAGGGTGCGTACCGCGTGCCGCGCCGCTTCCTCGGAAGCGCTGTCGATGAGGTCGGCCACGGCCTCGGCCTGTGCGAGATCGAGCTTGCCGCTTAGAAACGCCCGTTCACAGAACTCCCCTGGTTTCGCTAAACGCGCGCCCAGCTCTAGCATCCTTCGCAACAGCCGATCCATGACTACGGGCCCACCATGACCGTGCAGCTCGAGCACGTCCTCGCCCGTAAACGAGTTCGGGCCGGGGAAGAAAAGCGCAATCCCATGATCGATAGGCTCACCCGAAGGATCTGGAAATGCCTTGAGCTCTGCCATCCTGGGTGTGGGAACCCCACCAAACAACGCCGCTGCGATCGCTGGTACAGCCGGGCCAGATATCCGAATCACCCCGATTCCGCCGCGCCCGGGCGGGGTAGCTTGCGCTGCGATGGTTTCCCGCGCGGCGGACGCAAAACGCGCCATCTGTTGTGATTATTAGGCTTTCGCTGTTTGGGCTGCCTCTATGCTGCGGGTGATC
>JAKEHO010000039.1 GCA_022614965.1 Gammaproteobacteria bacterium | reverse complement strand
TTGCGGGGTGGAGCAGTCTGGCAGCTCGTCGGGCTCATAACCCGAAGGTCGCAGGTTCAAATCCTGCCCCCGCTACCAAACGGTTTGGAAAAGGCCCCACACACGGGGCTTTTTTTGCTCTTGAGGTAGAGCAAGCTTGGGGGCGAATGTTGGATACTGATGGGGAAATTGGTATACTATTGAGAGCCTTAGCGTGTTACGAACGATAAGTGGGCCTTGAGCCCACTTTTTGTTTTCGGCTCCTAATATGCGAATGCAGAGCAGGGCCCTTCGGCAACTCATTGCACCGGCGGTGTGCGGAATGGGTTACGAGCTTCTTGGCATTGAATATCAGCCAACGGGAAGGCGGTGTGTGCTTCGGATCTACATTGACAGCGAGAGTGGAGTGACGATAGGTGACTGCGAGCGCGTGAGTAACCAGATCAGTGGCATATTGGACGTGGAGGACCCAATGCATGGTCCCTATGTGCTAGAAGTCTCCTCGCCAGGCCTGGACCGGCCGTTGTTTACGCTGGAGCAGTTTAAGCGCTTTGTCGGTAGAAAGGTCCGTTTGCGATTGCAAAAGGCCCTTGATGGTCGGCGCAACTTTTCCGGACAGGTCACCAAGGTGGCCGGCCATGATATCGTACTGGTGGAGGAGGATGTGGAATATCAATTGCCCTTTGACAATATTGATCGGGCGCGGCTAGTGCCGTGACTGCAAGAGGGTGTTTAGGGTATAGGGACAATTTCGATGAACAAAGAAATCCTTACGGTTGTCGACGCGGTCTCTAATGAGAAAGGCGTCAGCAAAGAAATTATTTTCGAAGCTATAGAAGCGGCGCTGGCCAGCGCCACAAAGAAGCGTAACCGTGGCGACATCGATGTGCGTGTAGCGATCGACCCCACCACCGGGGATTATGAGACGTCCCGCCGCTGGCAGGTTGTTGAAGACAGCGAGGAGGCCGCGCAGGCGCCGGACCGGCTGATCACTCTGAGCGAGGCGCGGAAGACACATCCCGAAATTGAGCCCGGCCAATACGTGGAAACACCCATGGAGTCAGTAGACTTTGGGCGGATCGCGGCACAGACAGCAAAACAGGTTATCGTCCAGAAGGTTCGCGAAGCAGAGCGAGCACAGATCGTAGAGGCCTATAAAGGTCGCAAAGGCGAGATGGTAAGTGGCGTTGTGAAACGCGTTGATCGGGGTAACGTCATTGTTGACCTCGGGGGCAACGCCGAAGCATTGATCCCGCGCGATGAGATGGTTCCTCGTGAAGCTGTGCGTGCCGGTGATCGCCTCCGCGCCTATCTAAGGGACGTGCGTGCTGAGACCCGGGGGCCTCAACTGTTCTTGAGCCGCACGGCACCGCAGTTGCTGGTTGAGCTATTCAAGCTCGAGGTCCCAGAGATCAGTGAGGGATTGATAGAGATTGTGGCCGCGGCCCGTGACCCGGGATCACGGGCCAAAATTGCGGTGAAGTCTAACGATCCGCGCATTGATCCCATCGGGGCTTGCGTCGGTATGCGTGGTTCACGCGTGCAGGCTGTGTCCAATGAGCTTTGCGGCGAGCGCGTCGATATCATCGTATGGGACGAGAATCCGGCGCAGTACGCAATCAATGCGATGGCCCCTGCCGAGGTCGTGTCGATCATGGTAGATGAAGACGCCCATAGCATGGATGTTGCAGTGGACGAGAGCCATCTCTCACAAGCGATTGGGCGCGGCGGGCAGAACGTGAAGCTTGCCAGTGAGTTGACCGGCTGGGAGCTGAACGTGATGTCCGAAGGCCAGGCGGAAGAAAAGGGCGAAGCAGAGGCGCAATCGTTGCAAAAAATGTTTATGGAACAACTCGACGTAGATGAGGAAGTGGCGTCGATCCTGGCGCAGGAGGGCTTCTCCAGCGTGGAGGAAGTCGCCTATGTGCCAGCCAACGAAATGCTAGAAATCGAAGAGTTTGATGCGGACCTTGTCGAAGAGTTGCGCGGGCGCGCGCGGGATGTGATGTTGACACGGGCCATCGCGAGTGAAGAAAAGTTGGCCGATGCAAAACCGGCGGAAGACCTGCTAAGCATGAAGGGGATGGATGAGGCACTTGCGTATATTTTGGCAAGTCGCGGTGTGGTCACGATGGAAGATCTGGCCGAACAGGCAGTTGATGATTTAATGGAGGTTGAGGGGATGGACAAAGAGCGTGCTGCCAAGTTAATCATGACGGCCCGCACCCCGTGGTTTGAGAAAGCGGAGCAAGGCCAGGGTGATAGGAGGGAAAGCGATGCCTGAGGTGACGGTTAGGGAGTTGGCCGAGGTCGTCGGAATCTCAGTCGAACGGCTTCTCGCACAACTGGACGAAGCGGGATTGTCTAGCAAAACGGCTGAGGACACGATCAGTGACAAAGAAAAGTCAGAGCTCTTGAGCTTTCTGCGGCGTAAACACGGAAAGGTCGACGACAGCACGGCTGAGCCCAAGAAGATAACGTTAAGACGTAAGACCGTGAGCGAGATCAGATTGCCGACGATGGTCCCGGGACGGTCAAGGGCCACTCACCCAGCACGCCCCGGTCGCTCCAAGACGGTGAGCGTTGAATTTCGTAAGCGGCGGACGTACGTCAAGTGGAGTCACGTACTAGAGGAGGAGAATCAACGCATCGCGCACGAGGCTCTCGAGAAAGAGCAGCGGGATAGTGCGGAGAGTGCAGAACCCGTCGACAAGATGGGTGACGCGGAAATGCTACCGGAAGAGCAGCCTTCTGAGGAACTTGCTGGTGGGACTGATGTACAGGTTATGGAGAAGGCATCTGTACAAACGACGGAACAGGTTGCTGAACCGTCGAACCTTGACGTCATCACTGATGAGGAAACCTCAATTAATGAGGTGGAAGCGCCTCCTGTGGAAGTAGTGCCGTTGAAATCGTTTGCCGAGGATGAACGGGCACGGTCATTTGAGCGGGGCGAGTCAACCCGCTATGGTCGTGAAAAGCTTCACGTGGCGACGGAAAAGTCAGGTCGCCGCCGGAAAAAACCTCGACCGAGGCCTGTCATAGCCCGTGCGAGTACGCAACACGGGTTCGAGAAACCGACTTCCCCAGTGATACGCGAGGTGGCCATTCCGGAAAGCATGACGGTTGCCGAGCTAGCCCAGCGGATGTCGGTCAAGGTCTCTGAAGTGATTAAACTCATGATGGGGCTAGGTAGCATGGTGACCATCAACCAGCTGATCGACCAAGATACTGCCACTGTTGTCGTTGAGGAGATGGGGCACAAAGCGAAGCTTCTCAAGGAGGATGCCCTTGAAGAGGAGATCATTCAGGCGACCCGTCCCCAGGGCAAGACCGCCCCGCGAGCGCCTGTCGTGACGATCATGGGCCACGTAGACCATGGCAAAACATCCCTACTGGACTACATTCGCCGCACGAAGGTGACCGCGCAAGAAGCCGGCGGGATCACTCAGCACATCGGGGCGTATCATGCCATGACCTCGAAGGGAAATGTCACATTCCTCGACACGCCGGGCCATGAAGCATTCACGGCGATGCGAGCCCGAGGCGCTAAGGTTACTGACATCGTGGTGTTAGTTGTGGCGGCCGATGACGGGGTGATGCCCCAAACCATTGAAGCCATTCAGCACGCGAAGGTGGCGAAGGTACCTTTGATCGTTGCCATCAATAAGATCGACAAGTCAGAGGCAGATCCGGAACGGGTGATGAACGAGCTTTCCAAGCACGAGGTCATTTCTGAAGCCTGGGGAGGGGATACGCTATTCGTAAAGGTGTCGGCGAAAACCGGCGAAGGTGTTTCTGATTTATTAGATGCAATCTTGCTTCAAGCGGAGGTTATGGAGCTTCGTGCTGTCAACGAAGGTCCGGCATCAGGTGTAGTGATAGAGTCCCGGCTGGACAAGGGGCAGGGTCCCGTGGCGACGATGCTCGTGCAGAATGGTGTATTAAACAGAGGAGATATTATCCTTTGTGGTCACGAATTCGGACGCGTTCGCGCAATGATGGATGACATGGGCAAACCCATTTCCAAAGCTGGGCCGTCTATGCCCGTTGAGGTTCTCGGGCTTTCCGGTACGCCGAATGCGGGCGACGAGACGATCGTTGTTCCGGATGAGCGCAAGGCGCGGGAGATTGCCATGTTCCGTCAAGGACGGTATCGCGAGGGCAAACTGGCGCAGCAGCAGTCAGGTAGGCTCGAGGACGTCTTTTCGCAGATGGAACAAGGGGAGGCTGGAGCCGTGAACTTGCTTATTAAAGCCGACGTGCAGGGAACGGCAGAGGCGCTAGTGGATTCATTGACTAAATTATCCAACGATGAGATTCGTGTTGAGATCATCGCAAGCGGTGTTGGACGGATAACTGAGTCTGATATCAATCTTGCCATGGCGTCGAAAGCGATTGTTATTGGCTTCAATGTGCGAGCCGATACCCCGGCGCGCAAGCTGGTAGATGAAGAAGGGCTCGACTTGCGATATTACAGCGTGATATATGACGTTATTGACGATGTTAAGAACGCCATCAGCGGTTTGCTGAAGCCTGAGATTAAGGAGCAGATAATTGGCGTTGCTGAGGTCCGCGAGGTCTTTCGCTCACCCAAAATGGGGGCAATTGCCGGCTGCTTGGTCGCCTCTGGGGTGGTGCGTAGAAATAATCCGATTCGCGTGTTGAGGGACAATGTAGTCATCTTTGAAGGAGAGCTTGAGTCTTTGAGACGATTTAAGGACGATGTGAGTGAAGTTAAATCGGGCACAGAATGCGGTATTGGCGTTAAGAACTATAACGATGTTCGTATCGGTGATCAGATCGAAGTGTACCAGCGCGTAGAGGTTGCTCGTGCACTGCAGTAGTGGGGATGCCTAACGAATTTAGCCGCGCCCGGCGAGTTGCTGACTTGGTGCAGCGTGAACTGGCCGTCTTGATCCAGCGCGGGCTGAACGAGCCGAGACTTGGCCTGATTACGATATCGGCCGTCGAGGTCAGCGTGGATCTTTCCCATGCAAAGATATATGTCACGGCCCTGGGCGGCCAGGCCAAGGTCGACGAGGTATTGGAGATCCTAAATAAGGGTGCGGGCCTATTCCGGAGTCAGTTAGCGCGGCGGCTTTCGTTGAGGACCGTTCCGAAGCTTAGATTTATCTTTGATGGATCAGTTGAGCGCGGACGGCGGTTATCCGCCTTGATTGATGCAGTGTGCCAAACATCAAGTGCTGAGGCATGCGAGTCGAACAAGCAGACAGATCAAGTAGAAAATCACTCTGGATGAGCCGCGCGCGTAGACGCAGTGGTCGGGATGTCCATGGCATCCTCTTGCTAGATAAACCTGCAGGTATTGGTTCAAATACAGCACTGCAGCGTGTAAAGCAGTTATATCAGGCTCGTAAGGCCGGCCACACCGGGAATCTTGATGTTTTAGCTAGCGGCTTGTTACCCATCTGTTTTGGTGAGGCAACTAAGCTTTCCGGATTTCTGCTTGATGCAGACAAACATTATCGTGCAACGTTCAGACTCGGGGTTGTGACGACCACCGGAGATGCGAATGGCGAGCAGATTGCAACCTGCCGTGTTCCGGTGTTGGATGCCAAACAAGTCAAAGCGGTTTTAAGGCGCTTCGTCGGTGAGATTAACCAGATCCCGCCGATGTATTCGGCTATCAAACACCAGGGGCAACCCCTGTACAAATTGGCGTACCAGGGACTTGTCGTGGACCGGAAGCCACGCACGATTACAATTCACGCACTTGATCTCTTGAGAATTAAGGAAGAACTCGTTGATATCGAGATTCGCTGCTCCAAGGGAACGTACGTGCGAACACTGGCTGAGGACGTAGGTGCAGCATTGGGCTGTGGGGCTCACGTTTGTGCGTTGCGGCGAGTGGGTGCGGGTCCGTTCGACGCGAGTGAGATGGTTGCGCTCGATGTGCTGGAACAGCTAAAAAGCGAGGGGCTTAAGGCACTAGACGCCAAACTTGTCTCTATGGACAGGGTGCTTGCCCATAGGCCTGCCGTCCTCTTGTCAGAGGATGGTGCCTATTATCTACGCATGGGACAGCCCGTTGTTGTGCCCCATGCCCCGACTGAAGGCTGGGTGCGCCTTTATAGTAACGCCAATACGTTCCTCGGCGTTGGGGAAGTCCTTGAGGATGGCCGGATCGCGCCGCGTCGCTTGATAACGACGGAGTAAGTGGACTACAAGCTACAGGCCGGTCAGCGCGAGACCCTCACGGGCAAAGAGGTGACGATAAAGACGATTGCTCTTGTTCGTTCGCAGAGGCGCGGATACAATACGCGACAGATTTTATTCAGTATTTAAGAAAGTTATATGGCCCTAAATAGTCAGCAAAAGGCTGACGTTGTAAAAGATTTTCAGCGCTCGAAAACGGACACCGGATCGCCGGAAGTACAAGCCGCACTGCTAACGGCCCGAATTGACGAACTATCACAGCATTTTAAGACACATCTTCATGATCACCATTCCCGGCAAGGGCTCCTGAGTATGGTGAATCAGCGGCGTAAGCTGCTCGATTATCTAAAACGCAAAGATGCCAATCGCTATCGCGAACTCATCGAGCGCCTTGGTCTGCGCAAATGAGGACAAGTTCGGCTGACTAGACAGTTGCGGTAGTCCGCTGGTTCCTTCCCAATCATTCCATAAGGTGCATCCATGAATGCAATGAGGAAAGTCTTTCAATACGGCAAGAATACCGTAGTGCTGGAGGTAGGTGAGATTGCTCGACAAGCCACCGGTGCTGTAATGGCGGGCATGGGCGATACTCTAGTGCTTGTAACCTGCGTTGGGAGCAAGGAAGTCGTACCGGATCGCGATTTTTTCCCACTCACCGTCGACTATCAGGAAAGAACCTATGCCGCTGGCAAGATCCCGGGAGGTTTTTTCAAGCGAGAGGGTCGTCCTAGCGAGAAGGAGACCCAGACCAGTCGTCTCATTGATCGCCCCATGCGGCCCCTTTTCCCAAAGGGCTTCAATAACGAAGTTCAGATCATCGCTACGGTACTGTCGTTAGACCCCGATATTGATCCCGATATCCCCGCGCTGATAGGCGCCTCAGCCGCCGTGTGCCTGAGTGGGTTCCCGTTCAACGGACCGTTTGGTGCCGCCCGAGTTGGATACCGTGACGACAAGTTTCTTCTAAACCCGACGTTTAGCGAAGTTAAGAATTCGCATTTAGATCTTGTGGTCGCTGGTACTGAGTCCTCAGTGTTAATGGTGGAATCTGAGGCCAAGATGCTGCCGGAAGCGGTGATGTTGGATGCCGTCATGTACGGTCATGAACAGATGCAGGTGGTTATCAAGAATATTCGAGATCTTGTCAAGGAGGCTGGAACTCGCCGGTGGGAGTGGCAGCCACCCGCTAAGGATGAGGCCCTCGAAGCGGAGATTGAAGCTCGCTGTGGGGATCTGATCCGGGAAGCCTACGCGATTACGGATAAGCTAAGTCGCCGCGAGAGGTTAGCTGATATTCGCGCAGAGTTTGTCGAATCGCTTAGTGGAGGCGAAAAGGCGAAGTGGACCGAGCTTCAGGTCGGCAGCGCGATTGAGGGCTTGGAAAAGGTGATAGTGCGTGGTGGAGTCTTGGCAGGTGAGCCCCGTATCGATAGTCGTGATCCGCGTTCGATACGACCGATTAACATTCGTGTTGGCCTATTGCCGCGCGCCCATGGTTCTGCCCTCTTCACCCGTGGTGAAACACAAGCATTGGTGACGACCGCCTTGGGAACGGAGCGGGACGCCCAGCTGATTGACGCCATCGAGGGCGAGCGTAAAGAAGCCTTTATGTTGCACTATAACTTTCCACCCTACTGTGTTGGTGAGATTGGGCGAATTGGATCACCAAAGCGCCGCGAGATTGGTCATGGGCGACTCGCGAAGCGAAGCATTCAGGCTGTAATGCCGAGCTCCGATGAGTTCCCGTATGTGATTCGTGTGGTCTCCGAAATCACTGAGTCGAATGGGTCGAGTTCCATGGCCACGGTGTGTGGCACCACGTTATCGCTGATGGATGCTGGCGTTCCGGTTAAAGCACCGGTCGCGGGGATCGCGATGGGGCTGATCAAGGAAGGCGACAAGTATGTTGTCTTGTCGGACATCATGGGCGATGAGGATCATCTTGGAGATATGGATTTTAAGGTGGCTGGCACCGATAAGGGCGTAACGGCACTTCAGATGGACATCAAGATTGATGGTATTACAAAGGAAATCATGGCAGCCGCGTTGCAGCAGGCAAATGAGGGGCGCCTTCATATCCTAAACGAAATGAACACGGTATTATCCGAGCCGCGCAAAGAGATGTCTGAGTATGCCCCTCGGATCACGACCGTCAAGATCGATCCTGAAAAGATTCGTGACGTGATTGGTAAAGGCGGTGCGACCATCCGTGCGATCACCGAGGCGACAGGCGCTATTATCGATATCAATGATGACGGCACAGTCAAGATCGCGGCCGTAAATAAGGCTGCCGGTGAGGAAGCTCGCCGTCGTATCGAGCAAATAACAGCGGACATTCAGGTGGGCATGGTTTACGAAGGCCGTGTGGCCAAATTAATGGACTTTGGTGCGTTTGTGAACATCCTGCCGGGCAAGGATGGGCTCGTTCATATCTCGCAGATCTCGGATGAACGGGTTGAACATGTCAGTGATAAGCTCGCTGAAGGCGATATCGTCAAGGTTAGAGTCCTCGAAGTGGATAAGCAAGGACGCGTGCGGCTTAGCATGAAAGCCGTTAATTAATTGAGCAACGCGGCCCGTCGTCCGGCTTCAGTGCGCTGTTAAGAGGAGCAGGAGCTTTTTTTGCTGGATCTCTTAACCCCCAATCCCTTCATCCGCGTTTTACTGTATATAGGCATCATGGTGTACGGGGATGGGCAATAAGACCGTCTAGGGTGGCAGGGTGTGCCCGATGAATGGGCCACGGCTGTATAGTCGTATCTGGCGTTATCGGCTCTGCGCATCTTGGCGTATCACCCGGGCATTACACCGCTGTGGGGGCGGAGTCTTCCTGTATAAGGGCCAACATTTGACGCTAAACTAGGCCCCCATGAATAACGAGCCTGACGATGAAACGCTGATGATCAGGTATCAGAACGGCGATGTCCAAGCATTTGAGACCCTCTACGGCCGATACAAGGGGCCGTTGTACCGATATCTATTGCGCCAATGCGGCAACGCGAGTGTTGCAGATGAGTTGTTCCAGGATATATGGATGAAGCTCGTTCGGGCGCGGGAACGCTATGAAGCACTCGCGAAGTTCAGCACATATCTTTTTCATCTCGCTCATAATCGGCTCATCGATCACTATCGTCGACAGGCAAGGGCAATGCACAATTCGAATTATGATGACGATTGCCCGGAAGTGGACGAGATCCCCGCGGATCGACACAGTCAACCGGAAGTTTGTGAGGATGTCAGGCAGCAGTCGATCCGGCTGTTGGAACTGATTGACGGGCTCCCCGAGGCGCAACGGGAGGCATTTCTCCTTAGGGAGGAAGGGGGGATGAGTGTCGAGGAGATCGCTGAGATTACAGGTGTTAGCCGAGAGACTGCGAAGAGCAGATTACGCTATGCGGTTGCAAAGTTGCGCAGTGGGCTCGGAGGTGACGTATGAGCGATTACGATCCCAAGCACTGGAGCTTTAAGAAATACCTTCAAGGTCAATCTGAGTTCTCGCGTTTGTATCGAGCGTTGGATAAAGTTGAGCCTAAGCGCTCGCTGGATGCGGCGATACTCGCAGCCGCGCGGCGTGCGGTCGAAGCGCGGTCACGGGTTCCCTACGGTCCGTTTTCGTCGAGGCGGATGGTGCCCCTATCGCTTGCCGCTGTCTTGGCATTGTGCATTGGTCTAGTGGTCCTGATCTACGATGAATCTGGGCAACCGATTCGTGCATGGAAATCCTATGAGGGAATTAACGAGGAATTGAACGAAGGCGTGATGGCGAGAGGCGCGGTCACTGCAAAGGCGCATGAGGGCATATCCGCCGCTTCACCTAGAAGTCTCGAGACGCCTAATATGAGACAAGAACAAAAGCTGTCAGGTGGCGGGGATTTGAAAGGTCGCGGTGCAGCAAGTGGATCTCTAAATGAGCTTTCAAAGAAAGGCGCCTTCATTGCACCGTCGGAGAAAACGGCTGTTGAAAGCAATGCACCAATCATCGCGCGCGATGCAAGCGAGGGGCAAGCACCTGCTATGAAGTACAATGGACAACTCGGTTCTGCGGACAAACCCGCACTGTCGCCGCCGATGGCCGAATCGGCTTCGAAACTCTCGCCAGCAGGTGTTGCCGCACCGGTTGCTCGTGGAAAGCGCAAGGCAGAGGCAACGCTCGATACAGATGATCTCGTAACCGCTCCTGCTGTGACCAACCTATCGGTGGAGGAGGGTACGTTGCCAGCCGAGGAGTGGCTTGCCAAGATCAAGGAGCTTAGGGAGCAAGGCCAGCTTAAGGAAGCGGAAGCAAGTCTTGAACGCTTTAAAGTGGCCTTCCCTAATTATTCTAACGATCGCATCAGCGCAATCTTAAACGGGGAGTGAACCCGTCCGATTTAGCCCTTGACCCCCCAACAAGTTGTTACAGGATATTATTATAATACAATCACGTAGCATACCTATGTAATGTATCGGATGAGCGCGTTGTTGCCTCTTTGGGCGGTCCTGATCCGAGTGTTCGCGGCTATTTATCCGACATTCCTTGCGCTACTTAAGCCGGTTATCGTCCCGTTACTTGGCGTTGTGATGTTCACGATCCTGGCGGAGCTGCGTTGAACGTGATCTGTTATCTGGCAAAAGGTGATAGTGCACTGTCGATTGCGTTGACTTTGCTCACAACGGTTCTTGCCGCCTTTATGAGACCATTTTTAACATAGCTTGATGTCGGGCAGGCAGCGCCTGTCCCTGTGTAGCGAATGTTACTTACAATCTTGAAGATCAACATTGTCCCTGTGATGCATGGGGTTGTTGCTAATAGGTATTTACACGCCAAGTTGCACGCCCTAAAGAGGGTTTTCCCACCCATCTCGGTCCTAGCTATCGTGATCATTTGGCATTATCGTGGCTCTAAATGAACCGCAGCTTGCATCACTGGCGGCACCTGTCATTATGTCCGCGGTACTCCATAATTTAATTGGCCTTGCCAGCGGCTACTCTTTACCGAGGATCCTGGGATTCGACGCGACGGTATGTAAAACGCTCGCGATCGAAGTCGGAAAGCAGAATTCAGGATCCAGGATCCGGTGTCGCTCTCGCTGTTAAATAGTTTTCACCTATTGCTGCATTGCCAGGGGCCGTTTTCAGTATTTGGCACAATCTCTCGGGTGCGTTTCTTGCGAGTATCTGGGGACGCCGTGTCGCGTAGGGTTTGCAGGCGTAGATTCGTGCGTAGGATCCTCTCATCGGCTTACGATGCGAACGAGAGGTTGCGTGCTTGTCATGGATGCCAGCACAACACGATCGAACCGCTGAGAGAGGGCGAGTGCCTGCTCCGCGGCCTTTTCTGCAATGGCTTCTTTTTTTGCATCGTCCACCATATTAATTAGGGGGACTACGAGGGCATCGCCGACATCCTTCAGGGCACCTTCATTACCTGCAAACAACCGCGCCACGTGCTCGGCGGTAACGGGCTCACCAGGCAGGCCCCCCGTCACCGCCGCGATGCGATCCACCCGGTGCGCGATACGCTCCGTCAGCGGCTCGCCAATGGCTCGTGCCGAGACCACCGCAATAACGGTTGTTGCACCCAGGGGTATTTGGGGCTCATCCTGATTAGGCGCCTTGATCCATCGCCCACGTGCCCCGTCAGCCTTGATAAATGTGACATCGAAGCCCGCGGCCCTATGAATTTGAGCAACCTGGGCGGGATCGACTCCGGCGAGACGCGCCCGTTTCTCTGCTGGACGCGCAAAGGCAACCGGTGGGCCGAACGCCGCGGCCTCAACCACCGCGTTCAAGAGGTCTGCCGGGTTGCGGATGATCTTCAGTGCGCCAAGTGTCTTGGGAAAGGGCGGGATGTAAACCGTGGCGGTGATTCCGACCCGGCCAGGGTGCGCACTGGCCAATCGGTAAAGCGTGGTTTTCTTGCCTCCTGCACCGACCAGGCAGACGAGCCCTCGGTGGGCATGGAGCGCGTCCAAAAGGTCTGTGGCCATTGGTCCTTTAGTCCTTCAGAGGGCTGTGGCCGACACCGACAGGACCCGCGGTAGAAAACTCGCAATGAGATCCCAGTGATCCCCTCCGTCCGCGCTAGCGAAGAGATGACCATTCGAGGTACCAAAATACACGCCACAGGGATGAAGGCCGTCACTGCCCATGGCCTCGCGTAATACGGTCACGTAGACACTGTCCTGCGGAAGGCCATGAGTCAGCGCTTCCCATGTCCCGCCGGCGTTGCGGCTGCGATAGACGCGAAGCCGCTTGTCGACCGTAATTCGCATGTGAGCGCTCTCTTCCGGGATCACATAGAGTGAATCGGGGTTGTGCGGATCGCTGGCAAGGGCGTAGCCGAAATCGCTTGGTAAGCCATTGGTGATCTCGACCCAGGTATCGCCCCGGTCATCGCTGCGATAGGTACCGTTGTAGCATTGGCGATAAAGGCGCTCCGGGCGCGCTGGATGCATGATGAGCCGGTGAATATTGTGTCCGGATTCGGGGTACAGTTGGGGTAGGTTCGTGGCGCGAACCCGATGGTTAATCGGCTTCCACGATGCGCCACCGTCATCTGAGCGAAAGGCACCACCGGCTGAGACGGCGGCATAGACCCGCTGTGCGTCTGTCGGATCCACATGGATGGAGTGCACGGAAAACCCCCCGCGCGCGGGCTCCCAAGTCACGCGTGTGGCGTGATGGTTGAAGGCCTCAATTGGCGACCAGCTGCTACCCTGGTCACGGCTTACGAACAACCCGGGTGGATCGATTCCGGCATAGAGATGGGTCTCATCATCGGGATTGCCCGGTGCCAGATGCCAGATCGCGTTGACGCCCGTGGAAAATTCGCCCGGCGCGTGGCTAGGAATTGCGGTCAGGGAGTCCCAACTCTTCCCTACATCGCGGCTCTGATAGATGTGGGTACCCCAGACCGGATGAGTTGCCGCGGCGTAGCCGAACTGCCGGGCCCTTGGGTCGAGCCAAGCGTGCAGGATCTCGTACCCAGGGATATGGGGCCCCTCGAGCTGCCAATGCCTACGGGCGTTCGTGGCATGGAGGCGAAAGAGCCCTTTTTGCGTGCCGACCAGAAGGACGACTTCAGGGCTATTGATTGGTGATCCGACTGACATTGCGATGATCAACGTTCCATGGGATCGCTTGGGTTATTGGGCCTAGCGCGGCGACCCTACCGCTGCTGGCGTACCATGAGGAGCAGGCAAGGGGATCATCGGAACTGAGGCCCCAGCAAGTCGCTGCGCTCAAATCGGCGTGTGCAATCCATCCCGCGCTACGCGAATGGTCCGCCTTTCCGTGAGGATCACGTCGACGGGGATGTCAGTGGCATCGGTCGGCAAATGGTCAACGATCTGGGCCTCATACGCGAGTGCTATTTTCAGATTGACCGTATGCGTGGCGAACCACTGGTCGTAATAACCGCGGCCCTGTCCTAGCCGCTGGCCAGACGGGGTGAATCCGAGTCCGGGAGTGATGGCGATATCGATGGGGCCTTGGTAGGGCTCGCTGGCTGTGGGTGTCAAGATCCCGAGCACAGCGGGGCGAAGCTCCTGCCACGCCTTAAAGCGGATAGCCTCCATGGTGTTGGAGTCCATAATCTTAGGCACCGCCACGATTTTATCGTTCTCTTGAAGCCGCCTGATCAGTGAGTGGGTATCCACCTCACTGCCGCAGGAGACATATATAAAAAAGGAAGAGGCGCGGCTTACTTCATCTAGTTGATAAAGATATGTCTCTATCTGCTTTGAATATTTAGCTCTTTTTTCTTCAGGAATGCTGGCCCGCAAGGTACGTAATCGAACCCGGGCCACGTGCTTTTCATCGCCCTTTGGTAGCACGGACTCAAAGTCGCGGGCCGCCCTTGGGTTCTCTCGATACCTTTCGTCTTTCAACGGCTTAATCCTCAAGATTTCCTGGCACAGTCGATTCTAGAAGAGCATAGTCGTATTCAATGCCATCACCCAAGACGGCCAACGCACTCCCCACAGCGCTGTCCAAGATGCCTCATTGAAGGAGGACCTGCCAACGCGATCGTCATGGATCATGCCCATCTTTAATATTGTGGTTGCTACCTTAATATTGTGGTTGCTACCTTTAATGTGGGGCTGCCCTCACGCGGCGCCTCAGGATAATCAGGGTCGGGGCTGCCGGTACCTAGGGGCGGGGGGCCGGGACTTGTCCGGCTTGGAGGCTGCCCGTGCCGCCGTCTCTAGGGTGCAAATTCAGTGCTCTTGGACGTCGATTGCTTTCTTTTTTGCTCCTATTGCGTAAAATACGCCCCTTTTACGGCTTACTTCCTAGCCATGGTGAAGTTGGCGCCAGATTCGTGGCAAGTCCAATGGGGGTGTTATGGTTGTTATTCGATTAGCACGGGGCGGGGCAAAAAAGAGGCCTTTTTACCACATCGTTGTCAGCACGATCCGCACGCGCCGTAATGGCCGTCCCCTTGAACGTGTTGGATTCTACAACCCCATCGCCGTTGGTGGGGAAGCGGAATTGCAGATAGATAGGGAACGTCTGGAGCACTGGCTTTCTAAGGGGGCCAAGGCCTCGAGGCGGGTCGCCGACCTTATTATTAAAGCCAACGCGGCGCAAGCGACGGCCCAGCCTGGGTCAGTATGAACTCTGGTTGAGTCATATTTATATCAATATCTTACGCTCATTTATTTAGAGATATTGTTAGAAAGCTAAGGGCTATTGAGGCGGTATCGAAGACCTTCGCACGGATCGCACCCTCATAGACTGGACGCGGTTAGGATCTGCCCGCCGGCGTTATGATACGGCGCTAATTGCCGATGGCACGTACAGGCCCCGACCACGTAGTCCTGGGATACCTTGCCGGGCTATATGGCGTAGGGGGTTGGGTAAGGGTGTTTTCCTACGCTCGCCCAAAAGCCAATATCCTTTGCTATTCGCCTTGGCAGCTTGTGGTCGATGACGTGTGGACGGAAACTGCGCTGGTGGCGGGCAGGATCCATGGCAAAGGCATCATCGCAAAACTCGCGGGTTGCGAAAACAGGGACCAAGCAACGCGGCTACTGGGCGCTAAGATCGCCGTGCATCGCCGGCAACTTCCCGCACTCGAGCCTGGGGAGTATTACTGGGCCGATCTGATTGGACTCGACGTTGTAACGAGCGCTGGCGCTCGATTGGGTGAAGTGGCCCGACTACTGGAGACGGGGGCTAATGATGTCCTGGTCGTAAAAGGGGACCGAGAACATCTCATCCCATGGGTGAGGGGTCGTTTTATACTGGATGTGGACCTTGTAGCGGGTCGCATTCACGTAGACTGGGAGCCCGGCTTTTAGTCGTGCTCCGTATCGCCGTCGTTACACTGTTCCCACGCATGTTTGATGCGATTACGGGATTTAGTATCACCGGCCGCGCCATCGAACGGGGGCTGTTGGAACTGACGATCTGGGATCCGCGCGACTTTGCGAAGGATCGCCATCATACTGTGGATGACCGCCCCTACGGCGGGGGTCCAGGCATGGTCATGAAGGTTCAGCCGGTGCGGGACGCCATCCGCAGCGCCGTTCGCAGCCTGGACGGGGATTGTCGTGTCATTTATCTGACGCCACAGGGTCGTCGCCTGGACCAGGCAGGAGTGTCTGAGCTTGCCCGTGTCAATCAACTGGTGCTCTTATCTGGGCGCTATGAAGGCGTTGATGAGCGTATTATCCAGACGGAAATTGATGAGGAATGGTCCATTGGGGACTATGTGTTGACAGGTGGGGAGATTGCCGCCATGGTGGTGATCGACGCCCTCACCCGCACCGTTCCTCACGCGCTAGGGCATGAGCACTCGGCCTGCGATGATTCTTTTTTCAATGGATTATTAGAATATCCCCATTTTACACGTCCGGAGGAGATTGATGGGCTGCGGATCCCTGCCATCCTATTAAGCGGTGATCATCAGGCGATCGAACGGTGGCGGCGTAAGCAAGCCTTGGGACGGACGTGGATGAAGCGACCTGATCTGATCAAGACACTGGCCCTCGATGAGGAACAGCAAGCGCTACTTGAGGAATTTATCTTTGAGCAGCAGGAGCAGGGAGACCATTAAGCAGCCGGGCGTTTCGGAGCAGTGCTATGAGCAATGTCATTGAGCAAATCGAGAATGAGCAAATGGGCCGAAAGATCCCCGATTTTGCGCCCGGTGACTCTGTCGTTGTGCAGGTTAGGGTGATGGAAGGACAGCGTGAGCGACTCCAGGCCTTCGAGGGCGTGGTCATTGCCAAGCGCAATCGTGGGCTTAATTCCTCTTTTACTGTCCGCAAAGTGTCCTACGGTGAAGGCGTTGAGCGTGTTTTTCAGACCTACAGCCCAAGCATTAAACAGATTAAGGTTAAGCGCCGTGGGGAGGTGCGTCGAGCTAAGCTGTATTACATGCGGGAACGTCGCGGAAAGGCAGCTCGGATCAGGGAAAAGATTCAGTCTACGCAAGATGGAGAGTGAAGGCCACTTTTCAGGGTGCTTGCTCGGTTCCCATAGGGCAAAGGGCGCCGACGCCGCTAGATTATGTTGTTGACTTTTGAGTCCGGTGTGCGGGACAAAATTGGACGTATGCCTAAGCATCACCCTAATGCGGGCAATCGGCCGCTTTTCGATGTTGCTTATGATTCACCCATTGGCCCCCTTGGAATCACCCTTCAGGGAGGGTCGCTCCTTGGCATTACTTTGCTTGAGCAAGATTTGCCAATCGCATCATGCCCGGCAGGCCAGGCGCAGAGGGTTCTGGATCAATTAGACCGCTACTTCACGGACGGGAGGCATCGTTTTAATCTGCCACTCGATCCAACGGGGACGCTGTTTCAGCGGCGCGTCTGGCGGGTGCTCTCGATCTTGATGCCAGGCCAAGTGATCCGCTACGGCCAAGTCGCACAGCGGCTTAGAACGTCCGCACGGGCAGTCGGTAGCGCGTGTCGCGCGAATCCCATTCCCATTGTGATCCCCTGTCATCGTGTGGTTGGAGCCAATGGTATCGGGGGATTCATGGGTGACCCTCAACGCGTTTTCTTAAAGCGCTGGTTGCTCTTACATGAAGGCGCGGTCTGGACAGATTGATTTAGAATCCCCGGGCGATAGTTCCGCGATCGAGCGTTTTCTTGATGCCCTGTGGATGGAGCGGGGTCTGAGCGATAATACGCTGGCTGCATACCGAGCTGATCTCCTCGCCTTTTATCGCTGGCTAGCCGCTCGAGGGGGCAGTCTAATGGCCGCACAGGCTTCTGATCTGATGAGCTATCTCGGTAGCTATTCACGGGCATCGGCGCGCAGCACGGCAAGACGTCTCTCCAGCCTGCGCAGGCTATATCGGTACTTAGTACGCGAAGGCAGAATACAACGCGATCCAAGCGCTCGGATCGTACCGCCACGCATCGGACGATCGCTACCCAAGTCTCTCACGGAGGCCGACGTAGAGAACCTGCTTGACGCCCCCGATATTGGCGATGCTTTGGGTATCAGGGATCGTACGATGTTGGAAGTCCTCTATGCGACAGGATTACGGGTATCGGAGCTTGTCAAACTGACGCTAGGCCAGGTTAATCGCCAACAGGGAATCGTGCGCGTCACAGGAAAAGGCAACAAAGACAGATTGGTGCCGTTAGGAGAGGAGGCCTCCCAGTGGCTTGAGCGCTACCTGCGCGATATCCGCCCCGCCTTTATAAAGGGGAGGCCGTGTGATGCCTTATTCCCGACTCAGCGAGGACGCCCGATGACACGCCAGGGATTTTGGCATGTTGTGCGGCGCTATGCGCGAAAGGCAGGAATTAAGAAAGCACTATCACCCCATACCCTTCGTCATGCATTCGCTACGCATTTGCTGAATCACGGCGCTGACCTTCGCATCGTACAGATGTTATTGGGCCACAGCGACATTTCAACGACGCAGGTCTATACTCACGTTGCGCGCGAGCGATTGAAGACATTGCACGCACAGCATCATCCGAGAGGTTGACGGCGAGCTGAACCCAAATCTACCAACCAGCCTTACTGCTGTAGCGCCCCAGGGGAACGGACATCATCTGTTCTTTGTCTATAGCCTGAGATGAATTCCAGAGTACCCAGAGGTCGGCAAAGCGCGAGAAAGCAGTACGATTTAGGTTAAACAGACTGAACAGTTCCGTACTAGTCGGCGTTTTTAGTGAATAGTATCCATCTTAAGGGGATTTCCTGAATGCGTTCTGCTCTAATTTCGATCTTTGGGGTCATTGCGCTGTACAGTCAAATAAGCGCCGCGGGTGATAGTGCCGAGGAAAATCTCAGGAAGACCCTTAAGGTCATACTACCGGATGTGGAGGTGACCAGCGTCAAGCCATCGCCCGTGAGTGGCCTCTACGAAGTAATGCTCGGCCCAGATGTCGTCTATATCACGGCAGATGGCCGCTACGTGTTGAGAGGTGATCTGCTGGATCTCGAACAACGCAGGAACCTAAGCGCGGAAAAACGTGCCAAGGGTCGAGTTAACATTCTTAAATCGATCAAACGGGATGATATGATCGAGTTTGCACCTGAGCACGTTAAACATACTATTTACGTATTCACTGATGTTGACTGCACGTATTGCAGAAAGCTGCATAACGAGATGAGCCTATTGAACCAAAACGGGATCGCCGTGCTTTACCTTGCGTTTCCTCGCGCCGGGATCGGTTCGTCCACATATAACAAGATGGTCTCGGTGTGGTGCGCAGACGATCGCAACCAGGCGTTGACCGACGCAAAGGCTGGCCAGGCGATTGAGACGAAATCCTGTAACGCGCCTGTCAAGGAACAATATGAAATCGGCCAACTGATGGGTGTAAAGGGCACACCGGCGATTGTCCTTGAAAATGGCCAGGAACTTGGTGGGTATGTCCCCGCGAACGAACTGGCCAAATTGCTGGATGGAAGCCAGAACTAGCAGGCTGATCTATGGGGATCATCTCACCGGTGTACGGCCACGTTTTTATGTTGCAAAGGGCTTAGGGTGGCTCTCAAGCCAGTCGTACATCTCTGCCCATGGAGCCTTGTCCTGGTGGCTATTCCGAGACTCCAACTCATGAACGCCAATTCCCTGCTCTGCAGCCCGTACGTAGTTCTGGGTGTCCCGCAGTTCAGCAATGACCGGGATCCTCAAGCTCTGTAGAAAACGTTTCAGGCCTTCAAATGCCCGTGTATTTTTCCTCAAGCGGTTGGCAACAATGGCGATGCGCGTTTTTTGGGCCCAGACCTTGCCCACCAAGAGCAGGTCTTGAATAAAGTCAGCCGTCGCATAGATATCAAAGGACGAGGGCAACACGGGAACAATAATAATGTCCATACTCTTGACTTGTTCCGCTAAAAGTTGGCCTTTGAGACCTGCGGGTGAGTCGATGACTAGGCGTTGAATCGCTGGCGGCACTCTAAGTTGCCAGCTGCGGGTGACGCTACTCTTGGGGGTTTGGTAGGCGGCTACGCCGTAGATGCTCGCCTCATCTTGCGGGCGCTGGCGGAGCCAGCGCATGCTAGCCCCCTGTGGGTCGTAGTCAAACAAAGCCGTACCAATTCCCTTGGAAGCATAGAAACTCGCAAGATTTGTCGCGACGGTGGTTTTTCCACAGCCTCCTTTTGCATTCATGACAATGATTTGACGCATAAAACTCCACAGTCAGTTTAGAAAGTACGGAGGGTTTTCGATTATGGTAGATCAAAATGTAATGCTTGTGTCGGAAATCCAAAGGGGGCATTGATACAACCTGAGAGGCGCTGTTCCTGGAGCTTCTGTATACGAACAAAACAGTTCCGAGATTGCCACTTGAGGTGCTATATTTACCACAAGCCCATTTATAGAGCACAGTGATGTGTCACCTACGCTACATCGTCATGGCCTTGGCGTTATTCATAGGAACATCAGTGAGCTACGCCGATGTCCTATTAATTCAATCAATTCGCGACAGCGCTAATGCCCCGGTCCCCAACGGGGGATTGACCATGGCTCAAGTTGAGCAAAAATATGGCAAACCGGAGCAGCAACTTAGCCCGGTTGGTGATCCGCCAATAACTCGTTGGTTGTATCCAAACTTTATCGTGTATTTTGAATACGATCGGGTCATTCACTCTGTCGCGCAGCGGTGATCTTTCTTGCACCTAGAATACCGCACCAATGTCTATCCCCCCTTGGCTTTGCTTGCCTGTCACCCGCCCTTTCCCACTTTGCCTGGACCATATCCTGTGACCGGCCGGTAAGAGCCCCCGCTCATTCCTTTATAAACTGATCCGACACTGGGCTTGCCAGTAAAGGCTCGATTTCTGTCGAGCCTTCGCGGTGGGGTTGCGCCCGGGGTTCCCCAAGGGAGGCCAAGGAAATGTGACATTCGTCACAGATTTCCTATGCCATCTGTGAAGTCGGTCACATTGCGAACTTTTTGGGCTGCCTATGATTTAACTGTCGAATCGTGCGATGTCCGTTGCCAGATCGATTGGCTTGGAGGAGACGGCCATGAATAAAGGACAACTTATAAGCTTCATCGGAGTTTCTCTTGTTGCTCTAATAACGGCTAATAAAGCCTACGCTGATCCCGAGCGCGGCGCATTCCAACATAGCCAATCAGCTCCCACCCATTTGCAATTATCATTGCAACAGGCGCATGAGCGCCCTATGGATAGGGGAGCGCATCGTGTAATGGTTTATGACCTCACTTCAGAGGAGCGCCCCCAACTGAAAGATAACCCCGAGGCGGTCGATCGAGGAATATTTGATCTCTTGCAGCTAAATAGCCAGTTTCTGCAAACAGATTATGTTGAAAAAAAGGCTAATACGTTACTGCTGCAAAACGCGGATCGGGTAATAGTACATTCTGGCTATGTCAGTGGATTTAGGCAATGGGCAATCTTAACCAATCCCGAGACCCAGTTTACCTTGCAAGTGTTGGCGCCGGCTTCGGTAAACAGTTTTCAGTTATTTGGCTTTTTAGGGGGTGGCCTCACAGAGGTACTTGAAGTGTTGCCCGCTCAGAATGACAGTGAACTCACCCTGCATTCCGGCGTTGGTGCCCGCTGGCAGACCACGGACTATTTGAATCTGTCGATTCATTCTGGATATGAACTACGCGATGCAAGGATCAACGGTGGTAATGGTGCCGCCTTGCATTTGGACTTGTCCTACGAGTTCTAACTTTACTGGCACATTGCCTGAAAAAGATTGAGATATAAACGGTCACGAGTGGTAGAAGTTGGTGATGTTCTATGATTTCACGTGCGTGCCTAACGAATCAGCTGAATTGGGACTCGCAGAGTATTTTGTCCGGGGCCTGAGTAAAGCCGTTTCAAATAGGATTTGAGCTGTTGATGTAGAGGCGAATTGTTGGTAAGAGCAGAACGATCCTAATGGAACTCATTATCATATCAAAATCCCACGGGACATCGTCTAGGGTGCGGGTAGGCGTTGGTACGATGGTGTGGGTTATGGTGGGGGTATTGGTGTTAGGGGTTGGGGTGTTTTATGGGGGGATGCGGTATGCGATGGAGTACACGGTGGGACGGGTGCTGGGGTATACGGAGGAAGCGGGTTTAGCGTGGCAGAGGGAGGTTCGTCATCAGCGGCAGGTGATTGAGGAGGCGAGGCGGGGTGCGCAGGAGGATTTAAATGCGTTAGCATTGAAGCTGAGCGAGTTACAGGCGCACGTGATGCGGTTAGACGCGTTGGGGGCGCGATTAGTGGCGATGGCGAATTTATCGGCGGAGGAGTTTGATTTTCACACGGTGCCTGGGATAGGGGGTCCAGTGGAAGTGGGTTTATTGACTGAGAAGGGGATGGAGGTTGCGGATTTTCTGGAGTCGCTGGAGAGCTTATCGGGGCAGTTAGAGGATCGTGGGGAGAAGCTAGCGGCGCTGGAGTCGTTATTGATGAACCGGAGGCTTGAGGCGGAGATCTTTCCTACGGGGAGTCCTGTGAAGGGGGGCTGGGTGTCGTCCTATTTTGGTCGGCGCACGGATCCGTTGACGGGGAGGCAGGAGTTTCACGAAGGGGTAGACTTTGCTGGGCGGGCAGGTTCTCAGGTGATTGCGGTAGCGGCGGGGATAGTGACCTGGTCTGGGCGGCGATACAGTTATGGCAACCTGGTAGAGGTGAATCACGGCAATGGGTATGTGACCCGTTATGCGCATAACAAGGAGAACCTGGTCAGTGTTGGGGAGAAGGTGGGGAAGGGGCAGGTGATTGCGGTGCTGGGGAGCACTGGGCGTTCCATCGGTGCGCATGTGCATTTCGAGGTGCTCCACAATGGCAAGGCCGTCGATCC
>JAKEHO010000038.1 GCA_022614965.1 Gammaproteobacteria bacterium | reverse complement strand
TACGGGACCGAAGCCTCGGTAAATCTCTCCGACGACGGTGAGCTCGTGGATCTGATGGTTAGGGCCAACTTCAACTGGGTGTTTCTCGGCATCGAGTCCCCCTCGGCCGAGAGTCTAAAGGAGACCCGCAAGTTCCAGAACCTCACGGGAGACGGCCGCGGGCACGATCGCACGATCGCTTCGGGTTATACCAATATCCTCACCCTGATCCCCGAGATGCGATTGTTGGAAGGGCATGGCCAGATCCTGCAATCGATCTATGCGCCGGAAGCGTATTTCAAACGGGCCTTTGAAGCCCTCTGTCACCTCCCTCATCCCGGTAGCGTCCGGGAACGTATAGCGAGGGCGCTATGGCTATGGTGCGGATTCAGAATGGTAGACGCTGCCGCCGCAGTATGATTTCTGAAAACGTGGGTCGCGGCTATCAAGAGCAACCATGAAATCGTAGAGGGACACGGCTCAAATGCCTCATATTGAACAAGATTTCTGAGGATCTCACACGGTCTAATCCGATAAGCTTAGTAATCGATGCAAACAGCCGCGTCGCAAAAATATACTATCAAAGTATCGCAACCGTATTTTCGCGCCGACAAACCCGAATAATGCAACAGGAACTTTGCGTAGGAAGGGGACTGCCGCTACGGCGATCACTAATAGTAATAAATACATTAAACCACCCAACGTGAGGAACACATCGTTCCACGTCAACCACATCGACACGACGAACAACACTACTAGGACCATGGCGCCCACTCCGCCAATTTTACTAAGCACCGGTTCATACTTCAAAACCTTGATGTAGTCGAAGCGGGCAACGCCTAGTTGATACGCCAAATCGCGACGGCCTGGATGCAAGGAATCCGAGGGCAAACCGAACAGTCCCTCAAGCGTCAAAAATGGCCAGTCGCCCCTCGCGGCATTCACGTCGTAACCGCCCCACGTTCCTGTATTGCCAGCGGCTTCATGCAGCTTTTGCTGCTCACGAAACTTATGCTCAGCGATGAGATAACCGCTTAGCATGAGGGAATAGGCCTCTACTTCAGTAAAGCTGTCGAGACCGCTACGAACATCCGCGATTCTCCCCTGTAGATCTTTATCAACACCGTAGGGTGTGGTGCTGCTAGGATGCATTTCAGACGGTATGGGATCGCCGCAGCCCAGCCAATCGACTATAGACTCATTACCGTCACTCCTACCTGGATCTGAAAGTGGGAGGAATGCGATCCCATCTAGCAGCATTTCATCGGACCGACCCAGAATATCTTGGTATAGCATCCTGCGCGCACGATCGGCCATGATCTGAGTGGAACGAATAAGTACGCCGATGATGCTATTGCTTGGGATTGGCTGTTCGTCAAGCGTGACTGGTGACGCATCACTCCAGATGATCCAATTACAGCTATTCGTGATCAGTTCGTGCACACCTTTAGAAGAATGCAGATTACCATCAACAAGGCGCACTATCCGATCCGGATACAAGCCGGGAATAGCTAACGGCTCATACAGCCCTGGTATACACGATGATGCCGCAACAGCGTAACCCAGACGGTAGTTCTTTAGTGCTTCAGGGGCTTGCGCATAATAAAGCCGGCGATAACGCGGAACGCTGTCGACATTTTCCTCATCCATTGCTGGGGATTCGCCCATCCATGTGGCTGTAAATTGCCAATTGTGTCCCGTATTCATAGACGACGCATTGAGGAGTAACATTGGTATCTTAGAACGCCTACGCCAGTTTGAAAGCCGCGGGTTGAAGGTTCCCTCATTCGCCTCGTTCTTAGGTCTTATCAAAAGACTCGACAACGTGCGCCGTTGGCCGACGGGGTGCCCATCGGATACCCTCGAATAGAGCTGTTCTTCGAATAGTTCTCCTAACCGGTGGATCTGAGAATAGTATTTGGTAAAAACCATCCGGAGGTTATCACGCGCGCCCGCGAACGCTTGTGCATGGAGATTTGTTTGTACTCCCGCTAAAAACTGTTGCTGTACTCGCCGCACAATTTCGACATAATCTTCTTGATCGATGGCGCTATCGTCTTTCGCTTCCAACAAGCTTTTAAGCTCGAGATAATAGTATGTACCAACGATACTGCCTCCGGACGTGGCGGAAAGCACTTCAATGTCGCGCAGTGCATCCATCTCCGCTAGTCGGGCGAGGACGCCCACGTGAAAGAATGCGGCCTTTAAACCCATACCAGACAGGGCTAGGCCAACCCGACCCTTCGAACTAAAGAGCGCCCGCTCAGTAGCCTCCCCTAGCAAGTGGGTCAGAACACGCCAGCCTGGGTGCCAAGAACCACGATCGGCGGATTTATCTGGCATTGCGAGCCCATGCAGTTTCGCGATTGACGTCAGTTGTTGAAATACGGAGAGAACTTCCTGGTCCTTCTTATGCAATTCCTTTGATCGGAGGAGCCAGACTTCAGCTCCTGCGTAGTTGTCGAGCCCAAAATAAATTTCCGCTACAACGGCCACAAACCAAAATTCCTCCTTGAGCCGGGGCTGCTTTTCGACAGACCTAGGTACATGTTCTACCATATGCTCGCGCAATATCGCAGCCTCTTGTATGAGTTCGCTGGACGACTTCAGGCTTGTACCATGCCGCATTTCAGTAACGCGAGCGTGAGAAGCGAGAACGTCCAGGAGATAGGCGGCATTTACGCCGCCATAACCTACATCCATTTCTGGGTTGCGCTCATAAGCAGCTCGATAGAACTTTATCGACTCGTAGAGATAGGTTAACTGACCACTGAAAACCCACATCTGGCGAAATATGGCACCTCCCAACGCCAGTGTCTTCGAGTTAGAATTTTTAGGATTAGAGAGACCTATATCCTCCAGGATTTTAATTGCCTCGTTAAATCGATTCATGGGTTGCAGGTTGTCGTCCTTATACGTGCATGCTGCAAGTTGCTGGGTAACCCAAATGTCGCTAGGTGCCCGATTACGTGCCTGCTCAAGAAGCGTACGGGCTTGGTCAAACTCCAGAATGGCCTTCAGCTTGATTATCAGTGGGCGGAGTTCCTCTAGACCTAATTCAGTGTCTACCCTGCCGCGCGGCTCGACCCGATACGATCCATTAATTGGAGTAGAAGAATCAGGTACATCAATTCCTGACAACCTCGCTCCAGACCCGGATAGAAATATCCCGGATTGTTGTGTCCTCTGATGTAGTAACCAATCACGAATAGCAGGGGCGAGTGCATCATGAAATATTTCGTAACCTGTGTCTCGCTGCCCACTATGTAGAGGCGCAACCGGTCGAAGTAAACGAGCGCTTGAATTACATAGTTTCTCAAGTACCGTCCTAATGGGTGATTCATCAATGCCCGTAAAATAGGCAAGATCGCCAACCGTCAATGCGATTTTTGAACCCGACGGAGTGACCAGGTAGCGAAAAATATTTGATGCAAGCCCTCGCTCCTGAAACGTGAGGTTACTTGTGGCATCCTCAAGGTGACCCCGTATTATGCGAGCGGCGTATCCGAGTCTCTTAAACGTATCCAAGCGGAGATCTCTAGGCCTGTCATCCATCGCCGCGCGCCATAAGCGATCCATAACTAGCTGTAGATACGGCGTTTCTATTCTTACAGTTGCGGTGCCACCCGTTGTAAAACCGTGGCTCAACTGTTCCAGCTTTACCTGGCCCACTTTGATTTGTTCCAAAACTGCTTCAACAAGGCCAGGCTCGATTTTTATCGGCTGGTAGATACTGTCGTGCAGGCGGTTATATTGCTCGATGGGCTTTTCGATAGCCGCTCGGCCTGCCGACCCATCAAGATGGTCAATTCGGCGATAGTTGTCGAACAACGTAGGCAGTCGACCCTCGAATCGGTCTAGGCGAGCGACGGCCTCCTCGCGCATCGAAAGGAGAAAGCTAACCGATACGTCTCCGATAGCCGTTGCCGCTGGGAATTGGCGGCCGAATTCGTCGTCTTGCGGGTGATAGAGAAAATATTCCTCAAACTGATCGAGAATAATCATCAGCCGCCGTCCAACGATCTTTGCGCACTTCTTCAGGTATTCTTTCAGCGGTTGAGACTCGATTTCGGAGATGTCGTCGCGGTAACGGAGATGGTCAGGATCATCGAGAGGTAACGTCGAGAATATGGCCTCAGCTACGGCGCGCTTGAAGCCGGGGAGGGGATCACTCTGCCATCCACTGAAAAGAACAATCAGCAAGTTTGTCCTCTCCGCAAGAAGTGGAACCACTCCTGCACGAAGGACGGACGATTTTCCCACGCCACTCGCGCCGTATAGCACAGTCAGTGGAGCAGCAAACAGATCAGCTGCAATCAGCCGCGAGTCCCTCTCGCGGCCAAAGAAATACTGGGCGTCCTCTACATCGAAGGGCGGCAATCCCTTGTAGGGCGACGAACGCGATTCGTCCTCACTCATGGCTTCACGGCCGAGCTGGCATCAGGCGGGGTGCGGAGTTTATCGACGAATTCGTCTAGGCTCAGGCCGTCGAACACGTTCACGTTACGCTGCTCCCAAAGTTTCTTCTCGAGCGGCTTTGAAAGTGCCTCGATCGCCCATGACTTAATTTCGCCCGGACGCCGCATCTCCTTGTCGATACGGTTCAGCACGACGCGTAGATTCCAGTCATGCAGACCATACCCTAGAAACAGAAACGGTCGTGATTGGAATGGATCGGCGAAGGCATTCGGAATCGCCGCACGTTTAGTCATCCGCGTGAGAAAATCAATGTAATCGTCTTCCGTGATGACGTATTGCCCAGGCGGATTCGATGATCGATCCATTCCACCGTGCATCTTGTAAATAACCGTTATCTTGCTTAAGTCGATTAAAAGGTCTTTGCCTAGGACCTCCAGAGGCGTTTTGCCGTAGGGATGCCAAAGCACCTCGCCTCCGGCTTTAGGGGAGGTTACGTGGATAACGGTGTCGTAAGGCTGCTGCGGTTTGGCAGTATCAAACGCATGCTCTATCAAATCATCGTAGTTTGTCGTGACGATGAGAAGGGGCGCTTTCTTCGCCACTTCGGCGAGATACTTGTGCACAGGCCCGGAGGCTTGCTTAAACGAAAAAATGTCCTGGAGCCATTGTTTCAGAGGGGTTGAACCATTGACGGCGCTGAAATACTCCGCGACCTTCGCCAATTCGCGTGACTCATCAGCCGGAAAGCTTGTCTTCGTAGCCAAGAAGTCCGCCAGCTCGGATGCGGTTGGAAGGAAAGCGATGTCCCCATCGTCACCAGGCGCCGTGCGCCACCAGGTTTCCTTGGGCTTCCGCGACCCGAAAGACGCTCCCGCGCCGAGAAAAGGGATAACTTGCCCACGAAGCAGTTGGTCGCGAATTTGCCCATACGGGGGCGGCAGCTGACCACTCATAGGCACTTGCGATGACTGAACGCAACAGTAACTCTTATACCACAAGACGGCATAGCTACATGAACTTATCGTAGCTACGCCCTAAACGAAACACATTCCTTAGGTAATTTCCAATTTAGCAATGTCATAGCCGTGCGTGTTTAGTAATATCTACATTTGTGAGCCATCCGTTTATTGGCTCCTTCTCGGTTCCATGATCAGTGACAAATATATCTTGGCATCCCCGCACACTGTCCATTGCCTTTTTCGCGTCGGCGAGCGTTCCATTTACAGATACGAAGGCAAAGGTCTTACTGACTAAGTCAAGCATTTCGCCATAGCCAAAGAAGTCTTTGAGCGTTTGGTTATGCACAGCAAACGATTGGTTCGTGGCCGCTAGTTCAATGGTCTTCATGGTAACGTATTTGAAAATTAGGCTCTGATGGATGATGTACTTCGCGACGCCTTTATCGTCGAGAACGGGCATACGCGTAACAGGGTCCTTTAACCTGTCAATGATGTCAGTCTTTAGATTGACCTTGCTCCCATCATCGCCGGCCTGCAATTGCACGAAGGTCATCGCATTTTTCTTAATCATTGCATCCTTAACGTTGATGTTGCGTAGCCTTTCCTCGGTTACCTGCTCGACGAGTTTACTGACACTCTGGCTAGCGCGTTCGAAATTCTCGCCAGAAAAGTAATAGGCCAACACTGTACCGACCCAGCTACCAAGAAGGGGAACGAGCATCGTAAACGCCTTCTCAGCTGCATCCCCTGCTTGCCCCGACTGGGCCGCCGCGATCATAGCGATCGCCAATGCTATGAGGCCGCCAGCCGATGCGCCAATTACCCATATTGCTATGGAACGACGTGCATATAGCGCATCCCCACCAGATTGAGCATTCGTGTCTGCCATACATCAGCCCTCGGTTTGTTAGCCCCTAAACTCTGCATTTCGCGCGGACTCAAATAAGCTAACCTCACTCAATCGGTCCCAGCTGCCCGTTCGGCTGGTTAGTGATCTGCAACCGTTTCCGCTTGTTACCGTACAGTGCAATATTGTCGGGGTCGTCAGACGACCCGCTATTAGGTAGACTGCCTTATGTAAGAACGTTGGATAAGCAGTAATGCTCGAACGCCGACATCGTTTTTCTTATACTTCCCGAGTTAAATCACCCCCGCCAAAGCCGGGGCCTTATTGGGTGAGCGCCTCAAAGGCGCCATAACAGCATGAGCCGCCCAAGGCGGCAATTGCGCTGTCGGCCACCAAACGTCCTGGCTATCTGAATAGCACTCTTCCCCTTTGTATC
>JAKEHO010000037.1 GCA_022614965.1 Gammaproteobacteria bacterium | reverse complement strand
GCGGGGTTCACGCTGACGGTCAATGGCAGTAATTTTATCAATGGTTCGGTGGTGCGCTGGAACGGGGCGGATCGGACGACGACGTTTGTCTCGGCCACACAGCTGACGGCCACGATTCCGGCGTCGGACATTGCCACGGCGGGGACGGCGGCAGTCACAGTGTTCACGCCGCTGCCCGGCGGTGGGGCGTCGTATCCTCAGAGTTTCTTTGTCCTACAACCAGGCCAGGCTTTCTTCCTGGATGGTTTCAATCGGCCGGATAATCCCAATATCGGTAACGGTTGGACAGAGAAATTCCCCAATGCGTTCTCAATACAGAACAACGAGATCGCGAGTATCGACACGGCTCCTATCGATTATCACGACACGATCGTATATCGGCCACTGAGCGAAGACCGGCGCGACGTTGAGGTGGGTGTTGAGTTTCGGGTGTTGCCTGGCCAGTCTTTCCCGCAGGTGCATGCCCGAGTTCAAAGGAATACGATCACGCTAAGCGATACTATGGAGGGTTATGGCTTCTTTGTGGATGGGTTTGAGCCGGCACCAGGACGCGCGATTATTTCCATCCAACCGCCGGTTACCAATCAATTTGAATGCTATATGTTGGCCATCCCATTCCCTAGTGCGCTGCAGGCGTCCGAGCGTTACCGCCTACGTTTCCGCCTAACGGGGGCCAATCCAGTCGTTCTTACAGGCATCGTAGAGCGGTTCGACGGCGCCCGATGGCAAGTCTTTGCTTCGGGCACAATCACCCATGACAACACGACGCAGCGCGATCCTAACCTTTTCTGTGCGCAGGGAACGATGCCCCCGCCAATCCCAGGTGCTGGGGCCGTGTCCTTCGCCAAATGGACGACAAATAATGAAGTGCTGGATAACTTTTTCTGGATGGAACCATGAGGGTATAAGTATTCAATACTCGTAAATGGACGGCTTTTATCTTTCGTCTAAAGAACGCGAGAGGGAGGAAGCGCTAAGTGCGTTGCTCCCGAGTTTAAAACCAGACTTGACAGCGAAAACCTATGGACGGTGTAACGGTAAAGATCTCGCAGAGACGGGAGCGCGTATGGATAAAACCAGTCGAAATACGGGTTTTCGTTTGTTTGATCATGGGGATCTGCTTTTTCACCATGCGCGCGAACGCGTTAGGTCAAACAGCAAGTGCAGGATATGCGCTTCGGTTCTATGGAAACGGGGTGGACGATATTGACAGAATAAAGGTTGCGATCGATGACCCCAACACCATCGCTGCCGGCCCGCCTGCAGATGTCGGAGCTACGGACTTTACTTTGGAGTTTTGGATGAAGGGCCAGGCCTCGGAAAACCCGGCACCCGCCGTACAGTGCGGCGCCAATAATAACTGGATCTACGGCAATATCATCGTCGATCGGGATCGCTACAACCAGGACCGGTGCTACGGCGTGTCCATCGCGGGAGGACGGATCGTCTTCGGCGTCTATGGCAATGGCACCGGAACCCGGACGATCTGCGGAACAACGAATGTCCTCAATGATCAGTGGCACCATATCGCTGTTGTGCGGCGCCGTTCGGATGGTTGGTTGTGGCTGTATGTCGACGGCGGGCTTGAAGTACAGGCGGACGGTCCTGATGGCGATATTTCTTATCCCGATGATGGGATCCCCGGCAACTATTGCGGAGGCCCCTGCACAAATAGCGATCCCTATCTGGTCATTGGTGCGGAGAAACACGATGCCGGTGCCCAGTATCCCTCGTTCTCTGGATGGATCGATAGTATCCGCCTCTCTAACAATCTCCGCTATACGAACAGCTTTGGTAGACCCTCAGCGCCATTTCAACCCGATTCTAACACTATGGCCCTTTATCATCTCAACGAGGGATCTGGTGATGTAATTACCGACACATCAGGCGCTGTTGGAGGGCCTAGCCACGGAGTGCGTCGACTAGGGGGCAGTCCCGCAGGACCCCTATGGGTACTCTCCGATGCGCCTCTACTCGATGCCCCGCCTTCCCCGCCTTCCACTGGCCTAACGCCGCCCGCGAACCTGCGGATCATCTCGGAATAACCGGTTCGGAAAAACTGTAGCGAAGGGTTCGTATATGCGCCAGGATCTTGTACCGCTCATCGTAAAACAAATACACGAACTTAATGGGCAGCATGGAGTGAAGGTTCCTGCAGATTTAAGCAGTGACACCCCTCTCTTTGGACGTGAGGGGATCCTTGAATCGTTGGGGCTGGTCTCGCTAGTTGTCTCGGTGGAACAAGCGATCGAGGACGAGTTTGGAGTTAGCATAAGCCTTGCCGACGACAGAGCGCTGGCTCAGACCAAAAGCCCGTACCGGACCGTCGCCTCCTTGGCTGAATATGCGGGTCATCTAATACAACAGGTAGAGGGACAACATGGATAGACCGGTGACGCTAGTCACTGGCACTCGGAAAGGGATTGGAAGGTTTCTAGCAGAGCATTTCGTTCGCTTAGGGCATCGAGTGATCGGGTGTAGTCGCAGTGAATTCGACGGAACCCTCGAGCACTACGTTCATTACCGCGTAGATGTCTCAGATGAACAGGGGGTCAAGCAACTTGTTGCAGATGTGCGAAAGACCTGGGGGCGGCTCGATCATTTAATCAACAATGCCGGCATTGCCTCCATGAACCATTCTCTTCTGACTCCCCTTTCGACTGTTCGCGATGTTCTGACGACCAATGTAGTAGGTACGTTTCTATTCTGTAGAGAGGCGGCGAAGGTAATGAAAACCATGCGCTTTGGCCGCATCGTCAATCTCACAACGGTAGCTGTACCGCTGAAGCTAGAAGGCGAAGCGGCATATGTGGCCTCGAAGGCGGCAGTCCTTTCATTGACCCAGGTCCTAGCAAAAGAGCTCGCGGACTTTGGGATCACGGTCAATGCGCTAGGACCAGTGCCTACAGAGACGGACTTGATTCGCTCAGTGCCGAAGGACAAGATTGATCGATTGCTGTCAAGACAAGCGATTCCAAGATTCGGAACGTTTGAGGACATTGCTAACGTGGTTGATTTCTATTTTAAGCCGGAAAGCGGGTTTATAACCGGTCAGTGCCTGTATCTTGGGGGCGTCTGATGTATATCGATTTCATGCTTAACGCCTTTGCTGTTAGCAGGATGAAGGCTGCCCTCGTATGGCAAGACCAGGTATTCTCTTACGGATGGATGCTGGAAGCGGTCCAGCGGTGGAAGCAGCACCTTATGAAGGAAGCGATCTGCTCAGGCTCGGTGGTGAGTCTAGAAGCTGATTTCTCGCCGAATGCAATCGCTCTTATGCTGGCATTGGTGGATCACGGGTGCATTATCGTTCCGCTCACCAGTTCAGTCGAGACAAAGAAACCAGAATTTCGAGAGATCGCTCAGGTTGAGCTTGTAATCGAGGTCAGTGGATCCGACCGCGCGCATATCAACAATACGCACGTTATAGCGACACATAAGCTGCTCCTAAGGCTAAAGGAAGAACGAAGCCCTGGCCTAATCCTCTTTTCATCTGGGTCCACTGGGAATAGTAAGGCCGCTGTTCATAATTTCCTGCCACTCCTTGAGAAATTTAAGGTCGCGCGCCATTCCTTGCGAACGCTTAGCTTTCTGCTGTTTGATCACATTGGGGGCGTAAACACCCTGTTTTATAGCCTATCTAACGGCGGCTGTATTGTGACGGTTCGCGACCGTTCGCCGGAGGTAGTGTGTAGAGCGATTGAAACGCATAAGGTGCAACTCCTTCCTACTTCCCCTACCTTTATCAACCTACTATTGCTCAGTGAGGCATACCAGCGCTACGACCTGACCAGCCTGGAGCTCGTGACATATGGTACTGAGGTGATGCCCGAGAGTACTCTACGGAGATTTCATGGGCTTTTTCCACATATCCGCTTGCTTCAGACTTATGGGCTTTCAGAATTAGGGATACTGCGCTCCAAGTCGAAATCCTCTGACTCACTCTGGGTAAAAGTTGGCGGCGAAGGCGTTGAGACGCGTGTCGTTGATGGCATGCTTGAGATCAAATCTCAATCGGCCATGTTGGGCTATCTGAACGCACCGAGCCCGTTAACAGCTGATGGCTGGTTTATGACAGGTGATGCCGTGGAGGTTGATGGGGGCTATATGCGAATCCTGGGGCGAAAGTCGGAACTTATTAATGTTGGGGGCGAAAAGGTGTACCCCGCGGAAGTGGAGAGCGTCTTGCAGTGGATGGAAGGAGTTGAGGAGGTTGCGGTGAACGCTGAAAGCAACCCGATCACCGGGCAGATCGTGATGGCGAAACTAAAACTCAGCACGGGAGAGAATGGCCAGCAATTCAAAAAGCGGATGTGGATGTTTTGTCACGATAAGTTGCCAATATTTAAGATTCCCCAGAAGGTGATGCTCGTGACCGAGGCCATGCATGGTGAGAGGTTTAAGAAGATCCGAAAATGAGAGACCTCCATGAGGCACGCTGAACGGATCACAGACCGGTATGTGGATGTGGAGCATCACTACATCCCAAGTAGCGCTC
>JAKEHO010000036.1 GCA_022614965.1 Gammaproteobacteria bacterium | reverse complement strand
GTGGCACTGGCCGTATTGGAGTAGGGGCTAAGATTATTGGCCGCATCGACCGCCCGCACCCGATAACTGTAACTCGTGCTCGCCTGCAAGCCTACGTCACTGTGAGTGGTGCCGGCGGGAGTAGCCACCTCGGCAAAGTCGCTACACCCTGCCCCCTGACACCGCTCCACCCGATAGCCCGTCACCCCAACATCGTCAGTGGAAGCCGTCCAGCCGAGATTGATCTGGGCCGCACCGGCCACCGTCGCCGCTAAGTTACTCGGCGCACTCGGGGCAGTGACGTCCGGCTCCCCACCACCCCCAATCGGAGCATTCATGTCCGCCTGGATCTCAGCAGGGGTCAACGCCCGCTCGTAGACCCGCACCTCATCGATCCGACCAGAGAAATAAAACCCACCGTCAGGGCGCCGCCCGATCTCCGCTCTGACCGTGCTGTTACGTTGCGCGGTTGGTATGGTGCCGCTTAGCGGCCCATTACTTACAACACCGTCTACATAAATATCTAGCGTCTGAGACGAAGCGTCATATACTCCTGCCACGTGATGCCAGGCGTTTAATTGTCTCGCGATAACGCTATGCCGTTGTACGATGCTATTTTTCTTAATCGCGACTTCAACAGCGTAGGCGTGCTGCCCGGTATCCGGACTCGTTTTAATTTGCCAGCCTCTATTACCCGGACCTCCTGCTTTTGAAATGATTGCCGCATCGTCGGCCGGATCCGCGGTTGCAAAAATCCACGCGCTGAACGTGGCGCTAGAGGTTAGCCCCAGCGATACTGAATTCGGCAATGAAACAAAATCATCTACCCCATCAAAAACAATCGCGCTACCATACTTTCCCTCGGTAGTCCAGGTGGCCCCAGTAAGCGTGCCTGAATTCGAGTTACCCGAAGCGTCCGAGACGGCCGTTCCGCTCCCTTCGTCGAAACCATAGGCCGCAACGAGGCCCGCGGGTGCCGCCCAGGCTACAGTGGGCGCAAAAACGATCCCGATTAAAGCGATATACCCGATTGCCAAACACCGGAAGATTGCACGAATATTCAACACTGATTTCGTTAAAGAGGTCCGACGCAAGGTTTCGGATTTAGCGAAGTTTGTGTGCGGAGTGCACGTCGCTACCTGGTCTCTAGTATTGGTCATCATGTAGCCTCCCTGAATCTTTTCGAAGCTGTCAAAATAATCCTCGGAATCTCTATGTGACAGGCGCCGCAATAATCACGCCCGATTAATTCGTCGCGCTGGTTAGTGCAACGGCGGCCTTTTTGCTACGGAGGGCCCGAGCCCCGCCGAGTTGCAAATGAATCGGCTATTGGCTCAAAGTGCGCAAGTTCCAAACACTGGATATACGTCACCAAGCAGAGACAATTGCTCCGGAAGAATCAATAGTTAAAGGAGCGAGTTTTATCGTGGTCATAAGTGAATACGACAGCAGTGTGCCGCAGTGAAGCTCTTTCTATGGGTAAGCGGTGCTCAGACGCTCACAGCGGACGCGAGTTCCCTAACCAATTGCTCTCTCGCCCACACTAACCGCTTTGTTAGTTTAAGGTATAGCTTATTTTTATCGCCATACGTGAGCTGCGATCGCAACACCGCCGTAAAGTAACCCAAAAACAATTTCCACGTTTGAAACATTAAGGCTTTTTTGTGGAGTGGCCAATAGCTTTCCTGCATTTGTGTTTTGCTTTGCTTATGAGAGTGGGCTTTTGCGTTTATGCGGCGGAAATAAAGACGCTCAGGCACTTCAATGATCTTGCCAAATAAGGCAAGCTCTGCCATCAGACTCAAATCAGACCCAGTAAATGGCTTGTGCAACGGGGTTCGTTGCAACACTTCAGTCCGAATCACTCCATTCATTATATTATCGAGTCGCGAATATATGCGATCGATTAAGTGCTCGAAACGAGACGCCGGATCTTCCTCTTGTAAATCCAGATTGTCTTCATAATCTTCTCCACAAGTAATCTCTGTATCGAACAAACGTGTTTTGGGATAGCACAGCACGGCATCTGGTCGCCGATCCAATACATCAACACAACGCCGTATAAAATCCGGGGCGCAAACGTCGTTAGACGAAGCCCACTTGAAATATGGCCCTTGAGCGTAGTGGAAAACCCTGTTGTAATTTTCTGTCACACCGATGTTCGCAGGATTAGCGTAATAACGGACCCGCCGATCTTTTGTGGCGAACTCGCGGCAAATATCTATTGTCGCATCCGTTGAGGCGTTGTCAGAAATGATTAGCTCGATGTCCTGCAATGATTGTCCCAGAATAGATTCGATCGATTCCTTAATAAAGTCCTCACTGTTGTAAACGGGCATACCCACGCTTACTCGTGGTTTAAAATTCGCGTTGTTTCTATCTGCATGGCGATTCATGTGTTCACCAAAAAGTCAGTCTTGTGTAAGGCGTGTCCTTTGACCGAGGAGTAGACAATTCCTAGTAACAATCGAAAAGTAACTATAGGAGGCTAGGCTCAAATGCTTAGCAGGACTGTTTACGATGTTGATGATTTGTGTCGAGCCTTGCAGATTCAGCGGCACTCCTCGCATCTTGCCAATCCCTCCATTCTAAGTTCGCATCCAGTAAACCCTTGTCCCTGAGCAGCGTGAGAACCTCAAGTCTCATGTACGTTGAACTGCGGAAATTCATGTTATTGAACTCCATCGCCTCAAGCCCCTCCTTAAGCTCACGCACCGACGTGATAAGATCTACCTGAGGTTGATGGTCGGGCGCCAGTTTCTCAAATAGACCAAAGTCTACCCTGTAAGAGCGTTTGTCGGGCTGGGCATCCTTATTTACCGAAACGGTCGCAGCCGGAATAACCATTGCCACTGCCTCTGCCAACTCCTTAACCTGATAATTCCAAACGTTGCTTCCGATGTTAACTGCGAGAAAATTACTGCCATCGGATGCATCTCTCTGTATCGCCCAGTCGAACGCCCTTGCCATATCCTTGATATGTATCAAGGGTCTCCAGGGCGTTCCATCGCTTAGGATGGTGATATTCTTAGAAGTCACTGCACAGGCGACAAAATCATTAACCACCAAGTCGAGCCGAAGTCTTTCACTCATTCCGCAGGCGGTTGCGAACCGGAGACTCGTCACCTTGAAGTTTGTGTCTGCCAATTCTTGAAGCTCACGTTCGGTGTATGCTTTAGACTTGGCATATGCCGTGAGCGGATTGAGCGGAGACGACTCCTTTCTGGGCGTGTCGTCAGCTAAACCATACATACTGCAACTTGAAGCAAAAACGAAGGCCTTTACGCCTTCTCTTTTGGCCTCCTTCGCAAGCGCAATGCTAGCGCGGTAGTTGATATCAAATGTGGCTACCTCGAACGTGCTACCCATAGGGTCATTTGATATTGCGGCGAGATGAACGATGGCGTCCACATCACGTAAAACTTCCTTCGGTAGCCGACGAATGTCGGAGAAGTATTGGATATCGACTCTGCATTCAGGGAGAACATGGGCATTGGTTAAGCAGTGCGCAAAGTAGCCAGTGTCAAGGCCGACCAGCGTGGCTTGCGGGTAGGACTGCCGCAGATGCTGCGCAACGCACGGCCCGATATAGCCCATGTTACCCGTAATCAGTATCTTCATGTCATTCGAAGTCTTCGCTGGCGCTTGCCCGTTTAAGGTGGAGGTTCGTGATCGCCGGGGTAGCAATCCTTTTTAGGTTCTGCTCGAACGGTCTTTTCTTAATGAGACTGGCTTCATTTATGATCATTGAAACCCCCGTGCGAAACTGACAGAACGCCTTCGACCGGGGTTAGCGGATTGCCTCACTTGACTCGCAGCTTCCTATCAAATGCTCATCTTCCTCGTGAAATCGGCCTCGATCTCGGAAAGGAGCTTCCAGTTCTGATCCTTGTCCGAGATATAGGCGACAGGCAGGGGCCATTCAAGGCCAAGACGAGGATCATTGTACATGAGTCCTCCCTCATATTCGGGCGCGTAGAACTCGCCCACCTGATAACTGGTCTCGGTCCCGTCTGCAAGAACTTGGTAGCCGTGAGCAAAGCGCTCCGGAACGTAAAGCGTTCGGTGGTTGTTTTCATTGAGTTCAACCGCGATATGTTGCAGATAGGTAGCGCTTTCCGGACGAAGGTCAACGATGATGTCAAGGATCGCGCCGCCGGTGCATCTCACCAGTTTCGTTTCGGCCGCCGGTGGGTACTGGAAGTGCATGCCACGAAGAGTTCCTCTATTCTTATTGAAGGCAATGTTGGCCTGGGCGACGACTGGTTTCAATCCGTGCTCGGCGTACTCCCGCTGGCAAAAGACTCGTGCGAAGAAGCCGCGGCTATCCTCCCAGCGTTCGAGATCGATAGTAAACGCACCTTTGAGTTTGGTCTCGTTAAAGATCATGACCACTTTGCAGAATTAGTTCTTAATAATCCTAAGCGACTCGCCGCCCTAGCACAGCTTTGGCAAGACTTACTGCCACGCCTCGTGGTTGACACGTTGCAGGCCGCTGTAGGAAAGCCTCCCAGTAGGCGCGAATCGATTGCCACACTCGACCTTGGTTGCCGTAATCATATCCAAGCATCTCATAATTTGCCGCAATCCAATCTCGAACTGTGTGCTCTTGTTTTCGCGTGAGGGAATACCCTAGTAATCGTTGGAGTACAGCGACTCTACTTGGTACGAGCTCAATTGGCGATCGCGAACTAATGCTCCTAGTTGTTGAACGGTAGTAACTCAACACGCGGTGTAGCCATATGAATGGGTATTCCCGAGCAATGCGTACCGCCAAATCAAAGTCCTGTCCGTTTAGGAGGCTCTCGTCATAACCACCAACACGCTCGAACACCGTTTTGGGGAACGCGGTGGCACATGGCCGATGAAAGTCCCCAGCCAAAAGTGCGTCGAATGCGGCACTTGCGGGAAGCAGAGTGACACCAACATCAAGAAACTGAGTGTCTGCTAACCGCAGTGCAGAATATTCCGCCAAGCCCCTGTTTTTTAGGTTGTTACCGTGTGCATCGATTACAGCAAAGTCTGAAAAAATTAGACAGGCACGCTGCCCTGCCATCTCCCATGCAAAATATGTCCGCTCCAATCTATCGGGGGCCGCCAAATCGTCAGCGTCGCATGGCACGATTAGCTCACCGCGCGCCGCTTTGCTACCGACGTTTCGAGGATGCGCCGGTGCCCCGCTGCGACGCTCCTGTATCACGCGAAGGTTGAGACGGCTTTCGAACGCATGTGCGATAGCGACTGTCTCGTCCTGCGATCCATCGTCGACCACGATCACTTCAAAATCATCAACTGTCTGTCGAACCCACGAACCTAAGGTTTCCTCCAGCCATTTTGCCGCGTTGTACGCAGGAATAACTACCGAGAATCGGCACTCCTTTCTTTTCATTCATCTCACCGGATTAAGGATCTAAGAATCTTCTTCGGACACTTTCGCTCATCCCCTTTGGTGTACTCTTCAAGTACCCGGAGCGAAGTTCACATGCTGCCGCGATCATCGCTCAACGCGCTATCGATCACCGCACATCGCTACAAGGGCCGATCGCTATGTTTGTGAACAGCTAGTCATCGACGAACAAAAGGAGGCCATATTCTCAGTATTCTTGTTACCTCGTCGCTAGACGCATAGCTCATCAACTGGTACATCCCTCCGCGCTCCAAAGGAGGGTTTTGGCAATTAGGGGATCACACCCACTTCGATTTGGTGCTTGTACCACGCAAAGGTCTGCTCCAGTCCAGATCGAATGGAAGTTCGCGGCATCCAAGCCATTGCGTTTTGTGTCGCACGCACATCTGCTTTGCGTACCTGCTCCATAGGCCGATCCTGTAACGCACCGTACTCGGGCGCGATATTAGTATTAGCGATCTGGCAAAGCATACGGACAACTTCACGAACTGTGATGAGAGTTCCACTGCCGATATCCACAGTTTGTCCTTCCAGATCGTGCCTAGAACCCGCTAATAAAAGCCCCGAAACTACGTCGTCGATATACACCCAATCGACCGGCCTTGTGCCGCTAGAAAGTTTTGGTGCTTGGCCTTTCAGTAACGACAGGGACACGTAAGGAACCAGTTTACGTAAGTCGCTCTGACCAGGTCCGTAAACCATAAACAGCCTCGCTAATACTGCTGGCGTGCGATAGAGCGCATGAAACAAGCGCGCATAACCACTAGCTGCCCACTTAGCGGCTGCGTAAGGCGAGGCGGGCACAACGAAAGGAACATCGCCTTCCGGTTCCTCCAGGGATCCGGTTAGCACTACTCTGTTAGTTCCAATCAGGGTTGCTGCTACCAATAGATTTACCGCGCTTTCAAGATTAGCGCGAAAGGTAGGCATCACAGCGGTCAAATCTCGGCTACCCGTTACCTCGCTCGCGAGATTGAACACGTAATCAGGTTTGATTTCAGCAAACAAGCACTGCACCTGCTGAAAATCGGCAACATCCCCTTGCCACCACGTTAACTGTGATGATGTAGACCTTCTGCTGAGGCGTGATATTGCAT
>JAKEHO010000035.1 GCA_022614965.1 Gammaproteobacteria bacterium | reverse complement strand
GCTAATGTAGAGCAGTTCCATCACTTATGCCGCTGTCCAAAAACCCGAGACCAGCTCTTCCCTAATAGCGAATACTCACAAGATGATTTGGAAAGATTCTGTGAATCCCTTGTTGAAGGTCAAATATCCAAGCCACCCAAGCTATTGGATGAGTATGACTGGTATCCTGTGCCTCTGGAAATAGAATGGGGCGGGCATTGGTATGTAGGGCCAAAACCTATGGATGAAAAAACTCATCTATGAGCTTTGCACATGGTATGGTTTTAATGATTTCGTCAAAGATTTTGTCTGGAAAACAACTGATTTGGCTGTTTCCATTTTGACTCAAACTCTCATTGATCACTCATGCGTTGTGGGCCAGGTTTCCCGCTACGTCGAGTGCCTAAAAGACGGGGTGGATTGCACATATCTTACAAGTAATGTTCGTAGCAGGAGAGGCCTAAGAGCTTTGGAAGTACTTCACAAAGGGGGCGTTCTTAGATACGTAGCCGATCATCCCGACTTTTCCGCAAAAATGTATGAAAGGCTAAAACGGATCGCCAAAGAGATCGCTGTGAAGATGTTGTCGCCGCCTGATAACTTTTACCGGGGTGACTATTACCGTGTGAAGGAGTTACTGAAAGATTTCAAGGGCAGCTCATCATAAAGTTCGTAACTTATTGAGGTTCACTTGGTACCGACAAGACGGGAGTCCTTCTTGGTCCTGTCTCTGGGCAACCAAGCGGGGATCGGTAGGACCCGCAGCCGGTTAGAAACTTATTCGTACCCTCGTGCCGGCCTATTCAAAGGTAGGACTCAACGCCTGGGGCGTTGTCCAGTTATTCGCGGCTCGGGTGAGACCCATTAATCGGGCCTCTTATTTTTTACTACCATTTTTATATCGTTGTTCATCCTACGTATTGCACACCATTCCTGCCGCTGATTTCACTACAATTTCACGCCGCCGCTGCCACGCAACCAATTGGACCGCTATCCCTAATTGTCAGGTCATAACATAACCGGCCCTTCGAGATAGACGCAACAACTCCTAGCGCATGACGAAGCTAGTACGAGAAACATACGCAAGTTCAGGCTTCATACGGTATCCGCGATCCACGTACGGAACCAACTCCTTAGCGGAGACGGCGTAACCAACTGAAATAACAAGAATGCCTTTAAGCGTGCGTGCAGTGCCGTTGGTCTATTACTCGTGGTATGCCTAGTGCACGGCTAAGTAAAAGCGAAAGGATCTTGGGCGAAATCTACGGCTCGGCTATGAAAAACGGATTGCAGACATTAAGTATCTCGCGTGTTGTGAGCGCATTCGCACAACCCCTCGCGGCATATTCATGGAGCAACAGGACGTGACATGGAAGGTTGATCACACTTCGACGCAATGCGCTCAGGGCATGCTAAATGTTCTTCACCGCCTGGCGGCCGACCTGCGCGAGAGCGTTACACTGCTAATCGTCGCCGTATGCGCGGCTGTCTTTATGATTCTAGCTACCCTGGACCTGTTCTATGTTGTCAATTGGACCCAGGCTTTGTTAACCCTGGGGCTGTCCTACGTTGGTGTTGTGCAGCACTATTGGCTTTTCCAGTTTCTTACGGCGCCTCTAATACATGCAAACGTTACCCACCTGGCGTTCAACATGCTGACGTTGTCTATGCTGGGGCCTAGTATTGAGCAAGCTCTAGGTCGCCGTCGTTATATGATTTTCTCAGTCTTGTGCGCCATTACCTCAATGCTCGGTTTTCTTATATGGAACTGGGAAAGACCGATGATCGGGTTTGGCTATTCCGGCGTGATCTATGGAATCTTAGTTGCTCAGGCCACCTTTTTCCCAAACCGGACGCTTTACATCTTCGCCTTCTTTCCACTGAAGATGAAGCATGCAGTCCTCGTGTTAGGTGCGGTAACTCTGTACCTGAGCGTGGTACCGGACCGCAGTGATACGGGTCACGCCGCGCACCTGTTCGGTGCGCTGGGCGCCTGGATGTATATACAACTGACACGATGTGGGACGGTGAAAGCAGACCCGAAGACCGCCCGGCCGAAGCTCTGCCCTGCTGTTAAGCCAATCCAGCGGAAGAGCCGGACGGAAATACCGTGGAAACTTTGACGACAGGCTTTCAGCAAAAATAGCGATGTCGCATTCGCACTGGTGCAGCAGAATCGCTGCCAATTTTCCCTGGGTGGGACGCGAGGACAAGATCCTCGGTCTTCTAGTTTCGCTCGCGGCGATCGGTCTGATCCACGATGGCTGGGAGACTGCGTTTCAACTATGGCAAGAGTATCGTCGTCCGGTCGCATTTTACCGACACGGCATCGATAACGGTCTCGCCATCTCCCTTAATGGCCTCGAGCAGGGGCGGCAGGAGATCGGTTCTAGACTCCCGGGACTGCATTTGCGCGGGGTGCTTTTCGACCGGAAACACAACGACTGGGTGCTGTTTGGAGAAGCGGATCCGAAGCGCCCCGGCATTCCTCTCGATGCCATGACGATCGCCGCGCGGGCGACCCGTCTCTACCTTGAGGCGCCAGGTGTCGATATCCGGCCACGGCGCCGCGGTGAAGGGGAACAACAAGCAGTACAGGAAATTTCGTATTTCGGGGGAACCGCACAGACTATCGTGGGTGCGTGGTTCTTCCAGTTCGATTATTGGATGAAGCGGACGTCTCTCGGCAAAGAAGCGGCTTTGATACCTGGTATCCCCGTTTACTGGCGGCGGGCAGTCGAAGCGCTCGAACAAGAGATTAAGGTGTGCGATGGGACAAGGCAGGGCGAATGGACTCACCACAATCGGTATTGGCTCTGTGCGAGCGACTTCAAGGCAATCGAAGGAGACGACACACTCACGTTTGAAAGCACACCTCTTCAGGTCTTTACCGAGGAACTCGAGACGGCCAGGGGAACGACGGCGAGCCCCGCATTACCCTGCGCTTCCCGCGGCAGCGATGATCCGGTAGCGGCCGAGTTCGCAAGCTGGCTCACCGAGCACCTAGCCGAGTTGGCCCGAGTGGTACCCGTATCCGAGATCGAGGACTTTGCTCGGCTTCTGGCCGGGCTTGCCTGGCTTGTGGAACAGGACCCGTACCGGGATCTCGGGCCTTGGCTGAATGCAACTGTGGTTACGACAGAGACACCAATGTCCGTTCCTAGCCTGGCGATGCGAGCCATGCGTCAACACACACTCACTCTTCGGGGCACGTATGCTGTACACAGGCACAGCATTGAGCTCTCAGGGGGTGTGCTTGTCTCTCCGTCACTGGCACCTGCGCGAGTGGGCGACAATTCATTACTGTTTCTGCATCACGCTGTGCTTACGGCACGTCCCGTGGGTCGAGCGGTGTTATGGGGATTCACGTTTAGTCCACCGCTAATGTAAAGGAGGTATCTACGATGGAACTGCCATATCGATCCGTTTTCCTCAAAGCGATCATTTTCGCAGTCCTGCTGACTACGCCCTACAACCGAATCGAAACACTAACCGCTCTTGAAGCCACCGTGCTCGCAGGTAACTGGCAAGTGGTTGACTCCCTGGTGGCAATCTGGACTTACCCGGCCGAGTTCCAGCGCGAGGCGGCAGTGCTACGAGGTTACGCGGGTCTAGCACGCGGCGATGCCGGCGTTGCGGTAAGACATTTCCTGCGCGCGAGGTTGGGACGACGCGACCATGGGGAACCATATTGGGCAGAGACCCTTGCAACGCGATTCCCAAACAATCCGTTCGCCCAATTTCTCGCTGGTGACGCGCTCATTAGAGGTGGTGACCGACGCGCTGGCCTAAAGCGACTCGACGCGGCGCTCGCCTTGGATCCCGATCTTGCCTTGGCCCGCACAGCGCGCGCGATGGTGAGTATGATCTCTGGGCAGCGTCAAGCTGCCCTTGATGATCTTAACGTGCTAGTAAAAGACGGCCAGGTCACGGCTGAGGCGCTTGCGATCCGTGGTTTACTGCATCTAAAAGATGGCCAGTCAGAGACAGCCCTTGCAGATCTGAACCGGGCTCTGGAGGTTTCGCCCGAACATGCCGTGGCCTACAACGCGCGTGGTGTCGTTTACGGACGGCTAGGTGACTGGGTATCGGCAGCTCGCGATTTTAAAACTGCTTTCCTACGCGCTCCGGAACTGGTCGAGGCGCGGCACAACTGGCAGCTGGCCGAGGCTGCTAGCGAACGTGGTGCTGTTCTCTCGGCGAAGCAGAACGTTGGCAGTATCACGATGGTTGTTGCTGATAAAGCCAATATGCATACCGCGACGGCGTTTGCAAGCGATGCTACCCGGGCTCGGATGGGACAGAGTCCTCTTGTTGCGACGAACGTTGGTGAAGCGATCGCCCTATCGCGATCTCATAATGTAATCCTGCAAGTTCCCAACGGAGGTCTTGGAGCCGTAGGTGGGGATAGAGTGCTCAATACCCTGAATACGATCAGCGGTGCTACTAGTGGGAAGGTTTCGGTTGACATCGTGACCGATGGTTTCGGCGCAGCAGACAACACGACCTTGGGGGCACTGCGGTATCTGAACGCTGCGCCGCAAACGAGCCAGACGCGGCTCACTAGCCTGCAGATGGTAAATTCTTCTGAGGCGTCGGGGTTGGCTGGCAGGACATTTCTTGCCACGACGGATACAGGAACGGTCGCCAGGAGAGCCGGGGAGATTCAAGGAAGAGGTGTCCCCGTAGTCGCCTTTCCCACAGAAGGAAAGTTTGGCGTGCAGCACATGGGGAACGTCAAGGCCTTCCAGGAGCATAACATCCCTACGTATTCAGCGCAGTGGCAGGGGAAGGGAGAAATTGGCCTCGGCTTAAGTGCCCGCCCTCCCTTTGTAGGGCCTAGTCTAGGGGTGTCGAATGCTGCAGACTCCGCAGGCAGCCGAACCAGCCTCGCTCCGCGGGACTGGATCTTCCGTGGCAACGGTACGGAGCGGTATGTGACCGGAACGCTTCCTGAACTACTGAAACAGCAGATGGGGTCCGGCCCGAGCGCAGCGACTGAGTTGGCTACGCAACGCTTGCAACCCGCGGTAACTGCAGGTGGCGCGGTTCTGACTCCCGGCGGGATCTCGGTGGGGCCGGTCTACCTGATGCGCGGAACTGGAGGCCGTATAGTATTCAAAACCGCTGACGGTGACGGTGAGGAGTTAGCCCTAGTGTATACGCTGTTTCGCGGTGATTAATTGGTGCGAAACCGCGGCGCAAACACTATTACAAGGCGCACGCAATGCAGACAAAGACTATCGCAGGGGCGTGGCGTCGGAGAAAAGGGCATGCCAGTACCCGGCGTGTTTGCCTGCTACATCGCCTTCACCTTTACACACCCTTTGATGGTACTGATGTATTGCTCCGATTTCCCCGGACACGATGTAAAGTGGGACATGAGGTGTCGGGAAGGTGGAACGGCGATGGGCAAGAAATCGGAACTGAGCGTTGAACAACGTACGCAACTGATGCTGCGGATGCTGAGCAAGGAGGAGCCGGCGGTGCAGATTGCGCGGCGGGCCGGTATTGCCGAGGCGACGTTGTACCGCTGGCGTGATGAGTTCATCAATGCCGGCAAGCAGGCGCTGAATGGACGTGGCGCGGACACGCTGGCGGCCAAGGAGACTGCACGGCTGAAGGCGCAACTGGCCGAGCGTGCTCTTGATGAGTGTCACCTGGGAAAAGGTCCATGCTAGTTCCTTGTTGGTTTTGCAAAGAGCGTTGCGCAGAGGACGGCGCTGCATGCGAAGTAATATTGGAGAAAGATATCAAATTAGCCCAAAACCCCGCTCTTAGAACCTATATTGATGACGTCACAAAAGATCCGATAACACGGCAAAGAGAGAACCTTACAACATATCTTACAGTTGAGGTGCCCAGGTGTACAACATGCCAGTCTGAATTATCAAAGTATAACAGAACCTTAAGCAGAATCAGCATTTGGCCCAATCGCGTTATATGGTTGTCATTCGGGGTCTATGCTGTCATTCTCATCGCTTACGGCATGATCCCACCTCAGACAGTGACAATAGGTGGCGTACTGTTCGTTTGTCTTATTAGTGTGATAGCAGAAGTGATTCGTTGGACGCGAGAAAAGATATTTTTGAGAGAACGAGGAGATAAGAATGCAGATATGCGTTCTAACGCGTCCATCTACCCCGCTGTACTATTGCTAAAAGAACAGGGCTTCCATGATAAGTATAGCGAAGGCCATTTTTTGTATAGAAAAATGACGTATGCTAACAGTTATAAGTATGCTCATAAGAATAAAACCTACGCGGAGTTTAGCGGGCAGTGGACATCTCGAATGTTATTGTATAAGTGCTCAAATACTGTTAGAAAGGAATCTTTTAAATTTCAAGCGCTGCGTTTTTTTGACGGTGGGCATTCCGCCCTAGACCTCTCAGAACCCAGCTTTATGTCCCGTTTTGCACGATGCAGAACGCGACAGGTCTGGTGCGAAACGCATGTGCGAAATCTTCTCGTAGGCGAGAAGGAACATCAGCATGCAGTGGTTGTGCACTCCTACGATCCCGATGGCAATTTGCTAGATCTAACAGAAGCTGCCTTTGAGCTGAAGCCAAAGCAGGAAACTGCGCGACCTCAGTGCCATATGGGTCTAGTAGGCCTCGGCCGCTGGCCTTTGGGAACGTATTGCGTATACATATTTATCGATGGTGAGAACATTGGAAAGGAACAGTTTACCATTTACGAAGATCGGGATCTTGAAATTCAGAAGCTACGTTTTTTTGAGAGTGGGGATTCCGCCCCGGAAGTCTCGGAACGCAAGTACACCTCGCGATTTTCTAAGAAAGCAACACGATTTATTTGGTGGGAAGTACAAGTAAAAAACCTTCTCAAAGGGCATCAGGACCATCGCCATACGATGATTGTACAGTACTATAATCCCGATACGATTCCGAAGGATTCAGGCAATATTAAATGTGATCTCGTATTTGAACCTGACAAGGAAACTGTATGCGAAGCAGGGGGCTGGGGATGGTCAGATCCGGGCCACTGGCCTGTCGGAGTGTATTGTGTCGCGATATTTCTCGATAGTGAAAAGATCATAGAGGTTAAATTTACAGTTACTGAGGACTAAGGTTTTGAGTAGATGTACAATCAGTTCCGATTCGGCATGCCGCCGCGGCCTTGTTGCTTGCTCATGACTATTCGCTCGATGCTCGAGAACTTCGACGTATTCTAAGACTGGTCCCAGATTTAACACCCGAATGTGCGTTCGATGAACCCTCAATTTGCGCGTAGCGATAAATGCGGGTTCGGCGGTGGCAGATCGATTGGTCCCCTGAACATCTTATCTGGCTCTTCGATCACGAGGCCTTTGAGCACATTCGAGCGCCTCTTCCCCGTTACGGTGTAGGTCCAAATATTGAAGCCCTCGGGCGTCTTTCGGTGGATCCGGAGTTTCTGGAAGCGCTTCTGGATGCTGGCCCAGGGGGCCTGCACCGCAATCCCATAATCCCGGAAGATCCCGGGGCTCACGAGCAGCACACCTTCTCGCACTC
>JAKEHO010000034.1 GCA_022614965.1 Gammaproteobacteria bacterium | reverse complement strand
TCGCGCCGACGTTTGTCTTTAATCTTGTCGAAGCGGTCGATGGCGATGGCCGGTTTATTTATCTTGGACCGCTTTTGTTCGAGGCGCTCTGCATACCCTACACGGGATCACCGCTTGAAGCAGTTTTCCAGACATCAAACAAACTTGTAGCCAAGCGACTGCTGAGGCAGCATGGTATTGTCACGCCGCGGTGGAGCACGACCGGGGTGGAACTCGACACAGTCGATCCGGACGATATGTGGATCATCAAATCGGTATGGGAAGATGCGTCAATAGGTTTGGATGACAATGCCGTGTGCGGCGGCCGGGACGTTGGAGAGCGAATCGCAAGCAGCGCAGGCCAACATCGTGGGTATTGGTTTGCTGAACGTTTCATTGACGGCCGGGAGTTTAACGTATCTCTGCTTGCGCATGATGGCGGCGTAGAGGTGCTACCGATCGCCGAGATACATTTCCTTGACTATCCGCCTGGGAAACCGAAAATTGTAGGTTATCGAGCTAAATGGGAACCTGATTCCCCCGAACACCGACAGACAGCGCCCAGTTTCGATTTGCATTCCGACGATGCCTCGCTCTACCGGAGCCTGCACCGGGTGGCACGCCGGTGCTGGGATCTTTTTGATCTGCGCGGCTATGCGCGGGTTGACTTCAGGGTAGACGATTCACAAGTGGCCTGGGTGCTGGAAGTCAATGTAAATCCTTGTCTTTCACCTGATGCCGGGTTTATGACAGCGGTGGAACAGGCTGGTTATTCATTTGACGACGCCATCATGCGCATACTCCACGATGCGTGGGCTCATTCATTCTCCAGTCATGTAGGCGGCTCTAGCAGAGCCCGCATTAAACCTCCACATGCAGCAGTACCAAAGCCGCTGCGCTGAGAATGCCCGTCGACCGTGTTCCGTATCCTGCGAGACATATTTCCAATTAGAAATCGCACGCGACCTCCTAAGGATTTGCCGCTTCGTGCAGGCTACTAATGCGTCGATACGTTCACGCCGCTGAATCACAACGCCTATCTTGCCGCAAGGGGTGCTGTTAACTGCGCTTTAGCCTGCGCGGGCTGATTGCTGGTTGGATATCGATTTGCCTATGCACTGGTGCGCCCACCGGGCCATCACGCCGGACAGATTAGCTTCGGAGGCTTCTGCTATTTCAATTCTGCGGCAGCTGCGGCCCATTATCTTAGTGTACTCGCAAGAGCGGCATTGCTTGATATCGATTACCATCATGGTAACGGTTCGCAGGCCATCTTCTGTCAGCGCTCGAAGGTTCTTGCCATCTCAATCCACGGTCATCCGCGCACCACTCATCCCTATTTTTTCAGGATACGACGATGAGATAGGCGAAGGGCCAGGACCGGGCTTGAATGCGAACATACCTTTGCCCGAAGATAGTGATGGGGTACAGCATCGGGTGGCGTTTGAAGCGGCTTGCAACAGGATTCGGAAATTCGACCCGAGGTATCTTATGCTTTCTCTCGGACTGGATATGGCAAACACGGACCCGACGGGTTCTTGGGCGCTCGGGGCAAAGGGTTTTTTGAAAACGGCTGCCTGGTTGGGATGATGCGCATACCGATTCGCGTCGTTCAGGAAGGCGGCTACCGCACGCGGACTCCGGGGGTTAATGCCCGTCATTTTTTCCGCGGGTTATGGCAAGGTGCGGGCAACGTTGTTCAGCCTGCGAATATCAACGAGTACTGGGAGCCGCGAGAATTCTGCCCACCGGCGAAGCTAACTGATCTCAAGGCCAAATGGCAGTAGTCGCTGCAGTCCTGCCTCCACCGCTCCCTACTGGATGCGTTTGGAGCATGGGCGTTGAAGAACGCGATGCGCAGAGGATTCGCGACCTTGTTGCGGCTACCGGGAATTTCTCAACTTCGGAAATAGCGGTCGCTGAAGAACTCGTGCACGAGCGACTTGGTAAAGGGGTGGGCAGCGGCTACGAGTTTCTACTCATAGAAAGCGGGCATGATCTTGTAGGATGTAGCTGCTATGGCCATATACCCGCAACACTTGCGAGTTATGATGTGTATTGGATTGCCGTCGCGCCGACGCACCAGCGCAGAGGGTTGGGTATGTCATTGCTTGAGTTCACAGAGGGGCTAATCCGTGCGACCGGTGGTGAAAAGGTCTACGTTGATACCTCGTCTCGTCCTGACTATCATCCGGCGCGCCAGTTTTACGAGCGCGCTGGATACTGCCCCGTTGCGGTGCTGCCAGATTTCTATGCGCCGAATGATGCGAAGATCATTTATTGCAAAGGTCTCGGGCCCGATGTTCGAATAAATGTCTGAGCACAACCTTCGGATTGCCGTTCCATCCACGGGGAAATTCTTCCAGGGGCTCAGTGCGTCTGAATACACTGGGAGGACACAGCGTCCCCACGACAAGATGGAAAGCCCCCGTGAACGTACTCTTTAGCATTGTCTTAGTTCAGGTTCTTTGTTGGTAGACATCTATAGCATTCGGCGCGATCAACTAATACCCCGAGATCAGCGGGAGACCCTGTCCGATCAAGGTCTACACCTGAACAAATTATTATCGATACCGGTGGCCATTATTTGCCGAATACTGTTACCGCGTCGAGATCTTTCCACACGCCGTCCTTTCGTATCTTAGGAGTGGTACGGCCGGTATATTGCGTTACGTGCATTGAACCGTCGGTTTCAATTGTAAAATATATGGGCTTTACGAGTGCGGATATGATAAAGCTGGAAGGTTCCATCTTAATTGTAGTGACATGTTTACCTTTCTCTGTTGATTCCCCTTCCTTCGAAAATTCGAATCCCACGGTTTCGCTCCGGGGGATGACGACATAACGAAATGTAACCTTTTTGCCGCTCATGAGAGTATCCCAGTGTGCAAAAAGATACGGAACTAATGAATCGTTTGAGAGGGTGTCGCTCTTCAATTCTTCTATGTTGGCGTGTTTTTCTGCGCTGGGCCCGTGTCCCTTTGTGTACTCAAAGAAGATCTTTTCTTTGTTTCCATCCACAGGGTCCCTGCGAATGACCGCACGACCATGGGCATCGATCTGCAGTTCTTCGAGTTCATAGCTGACCATTTGTCCGCTGTCGTAGGCGACTCTCTCAATCGAAGCCAGGTCGCCATCTGGATAAGTGTATTCTCGAAGGACGTTCGTTGTTGATCCGGATTGTGTTTCAGTTCTCTTGAATATATAAAGGGGTTGCCCATGATCCGCGCCCATCTCGTAGATCCTGCCAATGAGAGTGCTGGCCTCATCACTAGTCGGTGGGAGGCTGTTCTCATTCACCCCGGAGGCCGGTGAGGGTAAAACGCTGAGAGCGAACCACGATACCGTAAGTGCTGCAGCAAATCCTTTAGCGGACAGCTGCAGCGTGTTAAACATGACAACGGATCTTTACCATCGCTTTAGGACGGATATAAGGGTTAAATAATCGACAATGATAGTGTTGAATAGCCGTGAAAGCTACGCTAGACACCGAGTTGCTGACAAATCCAATCGTATGGCAACTGCCGATCGGCTGCGATCCAGCACCGACAGACTACCGGGGGTTGACCGTCAAACGATGATAGTTCCACGAGAACTGCCGGGTCCTGAATCGGTGGCGGGTCACTACGAAGAACTTGATGCCTTCTATCGCGATATCTGGGGGGAACATGTGCACCATGGTTTCTGGCGAACAGGAAAGGAAAGTGTGGAACAGGCCGTGCTTAACTTGTCCGCGTATGTTGCCGAGATCGCTTGTATAAAGCCGGGCCAGACCGTTTGCGACATAGGCTCGGGATACGGTGCAACGGCACGCATGCTGGCCGCTCATTATGCGGCGCAGGTCACTGCACTCACCGTAACACCGAGGCAGCATCAATATGCCGTGTCGATTGAACCCGGCAGTACGAATCCAGTCTATCTGTTGAGAGACTGGCAGTATAACGGCCTCGCCAGCGGTGCCTTCGATGCCGCGATTGCGATTGAGAGTACCGACCATATGGCGGATAAGCAACGAGCACTAAGGGAGATGGCCCGTGTGCTGAAGCCGGGCGGCAGGGTGGCGTTATGTGTGTGGCTGGCTCGAGATGCCCCTCGCCGGTGGGAGGAACAGTATCTGCTCGAGCCAATATGTCGAGAAGGCAGACTGTTCGGCATGGCAACGGAATCAGAGTATCGTGACTTGTTAGAGGCGGTCGGATTGAAGGTACATTTATTCGCGGATCTCAGCCGCCATGTGCAGCGCACATGGTCGATCTGTACACATCGTGTACTTCGTGCACTCTGGCGACGGCCAGACTACCGTCACTATCTTCGCAATCCCCGCAACCAAAACCGCCTGTTCGCGTGGACAATGATCCGTATACGGCTTGCCTACGCTACTGGCGCCATGCGCTACGGTGTGTTTGCGGCAAGCCGTGGCTAGGGCACTATCGTTACTGGCCTTCCTATAAGTCCCCGTAAGCTATAAATTTCGTGTTTTTGCTCGGGTACCGTACCTCCCCATCCGTTCACGGAACCTGCTAGAATGCCGGCCTTTATCCATCACATTGCGACTGCTGTTCCCCCTGCTGCGTATTCCCAGGATTTTCTGCAGGAGAAAATGATAGAGTGTTTCGTCGGCAACAAACGGGCTATCGATTTGATTGATCGTCTGTTCGGACATTCCGGTATCAATAGACGACATACTGTTATCACTGACTTTGTCGAAGGTGTACAGGATCACCTGTTATTTTATCCCGACGGCACAACGCGCGTTCCTTCGACCTACGAACGCAACGCAGTTTATACTCAATACGCTCCCCGTCTTGCCAAAGAAGTGGGCGAAAGTCTCATTGCTAACTGTCCAGCGCTTCGCGCATCAGACATTACTCATGTGATCACTGTCTCCTGCACGGGCTTCTTTGCGCCTGGACCGGAATATGTTCTGGTGCGAGATCTGGGACTTGCGCGAGGCACGAAACGTTTCCATATAGGCTTTATGGGCTGTTTTGCGGCGTTTCAGGCCTTGCAGATGGCGAAGTCCTTCTGTGAGGCTGATCCTAACGCAACCGTGCTGATTGTCTGTCTGGAGATATGTACGATTCATTTGCAGTTGAATGACGTTCCTGACAATCTGGTTGCCGCATCTGTATTTGCAGACGGCGCGGCTGGCGCGGTGATCCGCGCGACCCCTCCGCTTAGTGGTCAGTGGGGCTATCGTATAGATGACTTTGCGAGTGCAGTCTTGCCCGAGAGAGAGCAAGACATGGCATGGACACTGGGTGACACGGGATTTGAGATAACACTCTCAAAGTACGTACCGTCAATCCTACAGACAAATATTCGCGCGTATCTTGATCCACTGTTGCGGGCTGTTGGAGTTGACATCGAGGGCATTGTTCACTGGGCGATACATCCCGGCGGCAGAGCCATCCTCGACCGGATTGAAAGCACCCTGGGATTGGCGCCGGAACAAGTGGCATGCTCGCGCCGCGTTCTCGCCGATTTCGGAAACATGAGCAGCGCAACCGTCCTTTTCGTATTGAAGAATCTACTTGAATTGGCTGGCGATGCGGCTGAAGAAGCCGTGGTGGCGATGGCTTTTGGTCCAGGCCTCACCATCGAGAGCGCTCTTCTCGCTAAGATTCAGGCTTAACCGCGCGATGCCAATATTCCTTTCCTATAGGAATACAGAAGTTCGAGAGATCATGGACGATCCGAACTGCGATCTCGAGATGCTCTACAACACCTATCGGCAATTCCGATTTATCAACGTCTTACTTTCCCGTTCAAAGGTGATTTATGGAGACTGGATAAAGCCGGCCATGTCCGAGCAGGACCGTTCATATTCTCTTTTGGACATAGGGTTCGGTGGAGGTGATATACCTTTGGCGATTGCGCAGTGGGCTAAGACCGATGGCTATAAGCTTCGCATCACTGGCATCGATATCGACCCGCGAGCCGTTGATTACGTGAATACATTGGCTTGGCCAGAAAACCTATACTTCAGGCTGGCAAGCGTTCAGGAACTTGTGGAAAACGGGGAACGGTTCGATTTCGTGATCTCGAATCACATGCTGCACCACCTGAACTCGGCCGAATTTCTCGAGATGTTAAATAGTGCCGCACTTCTGAGCCGTCGCTATGCAATATTTATGGATCTTGAACGCAGTGATCTCGCGTACTGCCTGTTTGCAATATTCGCTCTGCCGGTTTCCTGGAAATCTTTTATTCGCCATGATGGACTTGTGTCTCTTAGGCGAAGCTACACCTTTGAGGAACTAAAGCGGCTTACCCCATCTGGTTGGTTGGTTGACCGAGTCTTTCCATTTCGGCTGTTGCTGATCCGCAAAGGTGACTCGCAGCCCTGACACCGATCGTAAAGTCGTAATCGTGGGCGGTGGCCCCGTTGGACTCTTTCTCGCCTGCTGCCTGCATCGAGTTTCGGTTAGTTGCACAGTCCTGGAGCGCGACAAGCAGCCACACACACACTCCCGCTCAATTGGGGTCCATCCCGTTTCGCTGGAACTCTTTGCGAAGCTCGGTTTCGCTAAGGATTTTATTGAGGTTGGCCAACCCATTGAACAGGGGCATGCTTATATCGATGATACGTATGTTGGTACAGTATCTTTTTCATCTTGTCCGCCTCCATTTGGGTTTATCCTCATGCTGCCGCAACATGTCACGGAACAGATCCTGGAACAGCGCCTGTGCGGCCTGGATCCTCTCCTTATGCAACGAAATGCTGAGGTCAAGCAATGCGTTGATTGGGGAGATCGGGTCGAGGTGACGTATAAGGATGGATCAGGAGTGTCTGGGTCCGTTGAGGCTGACTTCGTGGTTGGTTGCGACGGCATTGACAGCACGATACGTCAGCAAGCTGGTATTGGCGTTTACGGCGGGCCCTATGCAGACACCTACGTCATGGGGGATTTTGCTGATAACACGGGGCGCCTTACAGAAGCTGACATCTATCTGCACAGGGATGGGCTCATTGAATCATTCCCACTGCCAGGGAGAAGACGCCGGTGGGTCGTCAAAACAGATGTCCCCATCGCGAAGTGTAGCCGTAACGATGTTGAGGGACCTGTCAAACAGCGCATTCATCACGACCTTTCAAACTGTGAGAACTATATGTTGAGTGCGTTTGGGGTGCAGCAAATTATTACAGAGACTTTCGTTAAGAATCGGGTGTTATTGGCTGGCGATGCGGCTCATATCATCAGCCCCATCGGCGGCCAGGGTATGAATCTGGGCTGGCTCGATGCTTGGGATCTGGCGCGCGCATTGGCACAAATTTGCAGTGGATCAGCGGATCATGACACCGTGCTCAGAGGGTACAACACAAGACGCATCAAGGCGGCCAGAAAAGCACGGCGACGCGCGGAGTTCAACATGTATCTAGGGCGAAAGCCCAGATATCCAATGATTCGCAATGCTGTGGTTCGGGTGATGCTGAGTCGACCGCTTCGGGGTGTTATGGCAAGAGTATTCACGATGCGTGGGCTGGATACCTGGCCGGCTTGAGGAGATTGAAGGACTGATCCCAGCCGAGTGGCCAAATCGACAGTGGTGTTTGGTGCCTCTCACGCTGAACCACCTGCCCCATCGAGTGATGGCGTTTCCCCGCTTTCTTTATCGTCAAAGGTGCTCATATCTGGAAGGCCTCACGTACAATGTGATGGTATAGTCGTATGGGGAGTGCTCTTTATCCGCTGAGATCGGGTATGCGCTGTACGTTGCTTGTGATAACGGCTAGAGTTCGACATTAAAATCTAAAAATGACACCAGTAGAATCAACAAACAATACGGTGTTTGGTTGGCAGGAGTTATGGCGTAAGGAAGACTGGTGGGCGGTCTGGATCGGGCTTGTCATCATCATATGCGCTGCGGTGATTTTTCTGAACGGCGGTACGATCAGGCCTATTGCGATTAAACCTGCTAAATGGGACACAATAAGTACATTGGCCTCGCACTTTGTGGGGAATTTTCATTGGTACCTACTGCAATTGCTGATATGGTCCATGGCATTTACGCTGAGTGCCTGGATGATGGGTTATAGCGTAAGGCAATTTCTAACTTCATTTATTTTCGTTTATATAACATCAGCGATCATCTTTGCTATCGGCGCTTGGGAGCAGGCGCATCGGTACAATCTTGAGCCACCGTTGGTTGCTCTGGCGTTCGGATTATTGCTCTCAAACCTGCTACGGCTGCCCAAATGGCTGGATGCCGGATTCAGAGTGGAGTTTTACATCAAGACAGGCATCGTTTTACTGGGTGCCACACTGCCATTTACATTAATCGTGTGGGCTGGCCCCATCGCTATCGTACAGGCAACCATCGTTTCGATTGCTACGTTCGCTGTGATTTATTTTCTAGGCACGCGTCTGGGCATCGATCGCAGGCTGTGCGCCTGCCTCGGCGCCGGCGGCGCGGTTTGTGGAGTGTCGGCAGCGATTGCCATGGCTGGTGCAGTGCAAGCTAAGAAAGAGCACGTCTCTATCGCCATCACATTGGTGATTATCTGGGCAGTTATCATGATCTTTTTCCTGCCGTTTGCTTCGCGTGCGCTGGGATTGCACGCCGGGGTGGCAGGGGCGTGGATTGGCACTTCAGAATTCGCAGATGCCGCCGGCCTTGCCGCTGCACAGGCCTATGGATTGATGGCCGACGCCAGTGATGCGATTGCAGGTACGGATGATCAGGCGGTCTGGGCCTTTACGCTCATCAAAGTGATCGGACGGGATATCTGGATCGGTGTCTGGGCGTTTATCTTTGCATTGATTGCAACCATGCGTTGGGAGACAGAAACGGGCGCGCCGAGACCCTCTCCAGCTGAAATCTGGTGGCGATTCCCAAAGTTCGTGGTGGGATTCTTGGTGGCTTCGTTGTTGCTAACGGCGGTCGCCAGCGATTACAGCTATGGGGAATATAAGAAAATCGTTGAGCCTGCACTTGTCGGTCCTATCAAGGATCTGCGCACTTGGGCGTTCATCTTTTGCTTTCTGAGCATCGGGCTGACAACACGTTTCCGGGAATTCGCGCATCTCGGCGCCAAGCCGATATGGAGTTTCAGCGTCGGGGTGCTGGTTAATGTAATCATTGGTTTTCTATTGTCGGTACTTGTTTTTGCAGAGCACTGGGTGAATCTTCCGGAGTAAGGCGTTATGAGACAGATCTTTCGCAAGAAGGTCACGACGCACGAGGATTTTGCTGCGAGTGGACTGAAACGCTGCCTTAGCGCTGTAGATCTGACTTTACTTGGGATCGGTGCGATCATCGGCACCGGCATCTTTGTGTTGACTGGAATCGCGGCGGCAACCCAGTCCGGGCCAGCCGTGGTACTTTCCTTCATTGTGGCAGGCACCGCCTGTGCCTTTGCTGCCCTGTCTTATGCGGAACTGGCTGCGAGCGTCGGTGGTTGCGGCAGCGCCTATGGTTATAGTTACGCTGCATTTGGAGAGCTGTTTGCGTGGGCGATTGGCTGGACTCTGCTGCTGGAATATGGGGTGGCCGTCGCAGCGGTTGCTAACGGCTGGTCCGGTTATTTTCACGATGCGCTCAAAGCTATTGGCTTGGGCTTGCCTCCGCTGCTCACGCACGCTCCGAGCCAAGGTGGCATCATAAATCTCCCGGCGGCAGGGGTAGTGCTCGTTTTGATGATTTTGTTGGCTACCGGTGTCAAGGAGAGTGCGCGCTTCAATGCGGCCATGGTCCTGGTGAAGCTTCTTACGATTGCCGTATTTACGGCTATTGCCGTGTTTAATGTCGATCCTGCCAATTGGTCGCCATTCATCCCTTATGGATGGTTCGGTGAGGGGCCGCAAGGTAAACCTGTCGGGGTGCTTGCTGGAGCGGCGCTCGTGTTCTTTGCTTACATTGGATTCGATGCGGTTTCTACCGCTGCGGAAGAGGCCAGGGACCCGCGACGGGACCTACCTGTAGGAATTATTGCCTCTCTCGCCATCTGTACGGTGATCTACGTCATGGTATCCGGGCTTCTGACGGGAATCGTGTCCTATCATGAACTTAATGTGCCATCACCGGTGGCACATGCGCTGCATCTCATAGGTTTCAATTGGGCCTCGGGCCTGGTGGCGGGAGGTGTGATAGCTGGCCTGACGACCGTGATGCTGGTGCTCTATTACGGGTTGACGCGGATCATCTTCGCCATGTCCCGTGACGGCTTGCTACCGCCCTTTTTTGCTGCCATTAATCCTCGCACACAGACACCGGTTCGGGTCATCGTGCTCTGTGGCGTTCTAATGACGGTTATCGCAGGCTTCATACCGCTTGGCGACCTGGCCGAACTGGTAAATATCGGTACATTGGCAGCCTTTGTCATGGTGTGTCTTGGAGTTGTGGTGCTGCGTGTATTTCACCCTGATATGCAACGACCGTTCAGGACACCATTCAGTCCCTTGTTTCCCATCCTTGGCGTGATTTCCTGCAGCCTATTGATGGCGGCCCTGCCGATGATTACATGGTTACGATTTGTCATCTGGCTTGCAATCGGCGCGGCCATTTATTTCGGATATTCGCATCGACACAGCCGGCTAGCCATGGAGGAACAGGAATCGAGGAATTCAAGCATTGAATCATCGGGCATTGCCCCGTAGCAGGCTCATAATATTGGTAGGTCAGCAGAGAGCGGGGCCGGGCAACGCCTTTCATCTGCTCTCGAGGCGTTTTCTCTAGCTTGATTGCCGAGCCCTGAACTGAGTGATTCGATCGATTCTACTGTATTCGCTACGCGATCACTTTAAGCCGATCTCCCCCACATTTACGCTGGCCCTCGTTGGCACCCCAAGATTTAGCCGCACTACAACACCCCCGACACTAGATGATCGCTTATTGCTGAGGGCCGATGGTTGGCTCCTTGTTGCTAGTTGCTTTTGGCGAGTTGCTTTTGGGCAAGGGGAATATCGAGGACCCATGTGTAGGCGGTGCATACCAAACCGGTAGCTGGAGGTACAGGGGTAGCGCCTGCCCGGTTACGGCTTCGGGGCGTCAGCGAATTGGTATTCAGGGCAATGGGAGTTTTAAGCGTGATCATCGCCCGAGTTCCCGACTCTCGGCTATAGCGCGAAGCGCAACCCGATCATCAGCAACATGCTAGCGAGCACCGGGCGTACGACCTTATCCGGAAGGTTTGTCCCGAGATGGCTGCCGAGGAAAATTCCCGGCAATGAACCAAGCAGGAGGCTTGCGAGCAATACGAAATCTACCGTGCCAAGGTGCATATGGCCGAGTCCGGCAATGGCAGTGAGCGGTACAGCATGGGCAAGATCCGTGCCGACGATGGAAATCGCGCGTAGTCGGGGATAGAGGAAAAACAGGATAGCGGCCCCGAGGGCGCCCGCGCCGATCGAGGAAAAGGTGACTAGAAATCCGAGAACCACCCCCGCCGCAATGGTCATCGGTGCTTGAAAGCGTCGATGAAGAACGCGTACAGCCGACAAGCGCTCGTTTTGGCTAAGCGCCACGAGTCGCGTTTTAAACATAAGGACCAACGACGTCAAGATCAGGGCGATACTGAGTGAGGAGGTAATCAGTCCTTCATAGTTGATGCCCCGCGCCTGCAAGCCCTTCAGCAGCCAGATGGCGATGACTGTGGCTGGCACGCTCCCCAGGGCGAGCAAGCCCGCAATTCTCCACTCGATGGTTCGACGTCGGTTATGAACAAAGACGCCGCCACATTTCGTGACGGCGGCAAACAGCAGATCGGTTCCGACCGCGATGGCAGGCGCGAACCCGAACCCGAGGACCAGGATCGGCGTCATGAGTGACCCGCCACCGACCCCGGTCAATCCGACCACGAAGCCGACGAGGAAGCCAGCAACGGTGTAAAGGATGTCCATTACGGATGGTGCGCTCTATTCAAACTTCAGCTCTCGTGTGTGCTGCTCGAACTTGTAATGTAGCGGGCCTTATCTATACTGAAAAAGAATGATTAAGTATATTTTTATAGTATTTTAGTATAAGAAGGGGCACCTTCTCATGAAACTCCAGCAGTTACGCTACGTCTTCGAGGTCGCACGACATAACCTGAACGTGTCAGCGACGGCGGAGAGTCTCTACACCTCCCAGCCGGGGATCAGTAAGCAGATCCGGACGCTGGAGGACGAGCTGGGAGTGAAGATCTTCTACCGGAGTGGAAAGCACCTCACCGAGATCACCTCTGCGGGTCAAGCGATCATCGACATGGCGGGTGAGATCCTGTCAAAGGTGGAGCACATTCGTCAGATCGCCGAGGAACACAGCGACGAGCAGAGGGGCAGCCTGTCGGTCGCTACGACTCACACGCAGGCACGGTACGTGCTTCCGCCTATCATCCAAGAGTTTATCAGTCGCTACCCGAAGGTGGCGTTGCACATGCACCAGGGAACACCCATGCAGATCTCAGAACTTGCCTCCAAGGGCACGGTGGATTTTGCTATCGCGACTGAGGCGCTGGAGCTGTTTGATAATCTGATCATGATGCCGTGCTACCGTTGGAACCGCAGTGTCATTATTCCCCACAAGCACCCGTTGGCGGGTCGAACCGATCTGACGCTTAAGGAGCTTGCTGAGTATCCAATCGTTACCTACGTTTTTGGTTTTACCGGGCGCTCCCAGCTAGACAAGGCCTTCCAGGCAAAAGGACTGGAACCGCATGTGGTGTTTACCGCTTCAGACGCGGATGTCATAAAGACCTATGTAAAACTTGGCCTCGGTGTCGGAATCGTCGCGACAATGGCCTTTGATCCGAAGATAGATGGTGAGCTCAGTGCGATCGATGCCAGCCATCTTTTCGAGCCAAGCACGACAAAGATAGGTTTTCGGCGTGGCACAATGCTGCGCGGCTACATGTATCAGTTCATCGAACTCTTTGCGCCACATCTAACACGCGACGTCGTCGAACAAGCAGTTGCCGCACGTTTGAAGGAGGATATAGACGAATTATTCCGTGGGATGGAGTTACCTAACTACTGAACGTTGGCTGGAAGTACAAGGCTAGCTTTGCTGGCGATGATTTGGGCAAGCACATGACCGTTAGATATAATCGAGATCCGGATGTTGCTCGATGATCTCTGCTAACTCTTCCTCCACGGCCACCTTGCGCTGAAGGATCTCCTTTAGGAATCGAAAATAGACTGTATAGATGTACGTTATGCCACTCTCCTCTTTGATGACAAAAAACGGCGCCTGGGTGACGTTGTACTCTGCTGCGAGTTGCATGCCTTCACTTTCTGGATCGCGTTCATCGGCAATCACAATCCGATCGATGCGGTGCAACAGCCCCTGATGTTCCAGGCGATCCTTGATCTCAGCACACTTCCGACACGGCGAGCCGTCGTGCTTGATCTTTGTAACCATGGTGATATGCATGGCCATAACGTAGTCGGTTTTGTTATTCGTTCGCTGCTTTGGTCAGATTGCCGGAGTGCAGGCCACACTCCTTAAGCGTTTCCTCTTCCCACCACCAGCGGCCTGCACGCTCATGTTCGCCGGGGAGCACCGGCCGGGTGCACGGTTCGCAGCCAATGCTGATGTAACCTTTCGCATGCAATTCATTGAATGGTACGTCATTTGCCCTGATGTATTGCCACACTTGGTCTGAGGTCCAATTGGCTAGGGGATTGAACTTGACCAGTCGGTGTTCAGCGGATGAGAAGGCGCGATCTTCTTCCACTACAGGGATAGCCGCCCGTGTCCCGGGGCTCTGGTCTTTTCTTTGTCCAGTAATCCAAGCGTCCAACGTATTGAGTCGGCGACGCAAAGGCTCGACCTTTCTAATCCCGCAGCATTCTTTGTGACCGTCTTTGTAGAAGCTGAAGAGACCCTTTTTTCTAACCAGGGCCTCGACGGCGGCCGGATCAGGAGATAGCACCTCGAGTGCCAGCCCGTAATGTTCTCGCACCTGTTCAAGAAATCGGTATGTTTCTGGATGTAGGCGTCCCGTATCGAGCGAAAGTACGTGCACTGATTTTTTGATTTTCGTCGCCATGTCGACAAGGACGACATCCTCTGCGCCACTGAACGAGACGGCAATCCTCTCGAAGCTATTAAGCGCGAAGCGCAGGATTTCTTCGGGGCCCTTGGTGTCGTATTGCACGGCCAGTTGTTTAATGTTGAACGTCGCGTTTGTCATGTGTCATGCCTCGGCAGAGCTCGCTGGCGCCTGCCCTCTTACCGCCTTCATGGCGAAGCCGCATAATTCTAACAAGGCTCATTATTCCAATAAATAATAAGTTATTATATTTATATACCAAATTTTCCTTAAGCGGATCGCCCGTCGGAATCACGATTCCATCACTACTTGGGCGAGCTGCGCCAAGGACTCCTTGCGTAGCCTCGCCGCGTTGCGTATCCGGGGAATCATCGGGCAAGCGACGTGAGGATTAAGGGTGCGCGCGAGTAATGGTCGCTTGAGTACGGCAGCTCGATTCGCTCCTGGATTACCCACAGACCGGATACGAATTGGATGAGGTCTGGCCATATGCTGTTCGGCGCTTTGTCAAACAGCGTTTCGTCATCGGCCTGTGCGATGTGCCAGTCGCCGCGTAACACTTCCATCTCCAGCTGCCCTGGTGCCCAGCCCGCATAGCCCGCGTAGACGTGCAACCCATCGTCGGGCAGGTCAGCCGAATATAAACGTGTCAGAGCATCCATGCTGTCAATGAGATAGACACTGCCGAAGATGTGTTTGACATCCTCTGGGGCTTCGTCAGCCCTGATGAGCAGCCTGACGCTTTCAACCTGCACTGGCCCGCCCAGAAAGATGCGATCGGGACGGTTTGCCAGCGTCTTGAATTCGGGAAACGCGACGGACAGGGGTACTGACGTAGGTCTGTTAATGACGACACCCATCGACCCCAGTTCGCCGTACTCGGTTAGTAATACGACGGATTTGCCGAAGTTTGGGTCAACCAGAGTACGGCTGGCGACGAGAAAAATGCCTTTGGCTAGCGTCTGTTTCCGCGTGGGGTTCTGTGTATAAGCGGGGACACCGGCAAAGAGAATCGTCTCAGACGCTGAATGCATTTGGTTTGGTTGGGGCCGCCGTTGCTCGCATCCCGACGCAGGCTCGATCGTACCGGCCTCCCCCTGGGCTACGACGGGAGGAAGGGTCGGCAGCTGCAGAAACGCGACCATGAGGACAGCGCGACCTGCGCGCCCACATAGCTGCCCTAGCCTATTGCGCTTTACACTCACTGGGGATCTTACAAGGCAAACCATGGGTTGTTAACCATACGTCGGCGGTGTCGAGACTTCAAGGCATGAGCCTACTGTGCAGGAGAAGCAGTTGGCGCGGGCCGATGCAGTCGGCTGCGGAGTATTCGCGGTAACGCCCAGTGATGCGCCAGCGAGCTTCCGATTGAGTTCTGCTTGGCGCTCATCCTTTGGCAGGTCACCAAGCGCTGCTGCGCGTTGATAGAATAGCTCAAGGTTCCCGTTGGTCTCTTCGAGCATCGCTTGAAAGGCGGGCATGTACTCGCGATAGGTCGCTATCGCGGCGATCTTTGCATTGTTAAGGCCGCTTGCGAACCAGCTGTCATAAGTCTCATAACCTGCCCAATGTTGTTTTAACGCCTCATAATTGTTTTGCATACTTTCTAAGATCGCTTTCTTCTTGGTACGCATCTGATCTGCCGGAAGCTGCGCTGCATACATTGATTCAAGCTTGTCCCGAAATTCAAGCACTAACTGAACAAACTGGGCTTCACGATCTTCCTCTAAGCGAAACTGATAATGCGCCTCTGCCGTGCCCTGGATTGCCAGCCATCGGCATACGCCCTCCCGCGCCACCGTGTCCGCGAACGCCTCATTGAAGGCGGTATCATCGGGAATGTAGACTTTTTGATGGGTAAGTTCATGGAAAATAACCTTGGCCAGGCGCGTATCGCTCCACTGAAGCATGGTGTTTAGAACCGGATCGTCGAACCAACCCAGCGTCGAATAGGCGGCGACGCCGCCAACAAATATGTCATAGCCTTGTTTTCGTAATTCTTCTGTGTAACGCCGTGCGTCGTCTTCTGAGAAATAGCCTCTGTAGCTTAGGCAGCCCACGATCAAGTAACACCAGGTTAAGGGTTCGAGGGAAAACTCAGGCGCGGCAAAGACGTTCCATACGACGTACTGCCGGTTGAGATCAGCATAACTTTTGTAGCTACCATTATCCGGCAGGCCCAAATCACTACTTGCGAAGAGTCGGACATCGAGCGCCAAGGCAAGTTTCTGTTTAAGGTCCTGTGGGAGATCTGGATTGTCTACGAGGGTACTAATGGGTTCTCGCTCAGCCAACAGCTCAAGGTGGCCGTTGAGTGACTGAGAGTAGTACGCGAATCCCCCACATCCTGCGAGTCCAAGGATCAATGCGACCATCGGGATGAGTCGCGAGATCAGGTGATTGCGCAACATCTTATAAAATTAACATGTCCTCGCGGCTTTGGCCTATTCGCGGCACGTTACTTTGCCTTGGTTCCTCGGCCCACGCTTATAAAAAACAGTCGAAACTTTTGTTGTTATGAAAAAGAACACGCGGATGGCGCGGTGACCACTCTATTCCGTACAAGCCCCTTTTCAGCCGGTTCGTTATCGGACCGCCAAACCGTATAAGCCAGCCCGCGTTACAGGCTTTCTTGTTATACGAACGAGAAGGGCAGGCCTTCGCCGAGCCAGTTCATTTTATGGCGCAAACGACCTCTGCGATGATAGGCCTGTTTATGTTAGGCTCTATCGATTCTCGCAATCAAATTCTCGGTGACCCACCCTTTAAGAAGCGATGCCGCGCGCTTTGCAGCGTTTCGCTCATCGACCCATCTGCAAAGGCCTTTACAAATCGACCCAAACGTTGCACCGTCAATGACGGCATCGATCGCGCAGGCTTCGTCCTGCTCAAGTGAGCGAAACAGGGTATCGAGTCCTTTGCGCCAAATCAGCCACGCCACGGGCGACTCAGCTGCTTGAGGTGAGTCGGGCGGTTCGTTCATTTCGATCGCTTTCCAGATGGACACCACATTCCATCGCAGGTTGAGACGCCGTAGGGTGGGGTGGGGCACAAGCCGCATTCCAACCCATGCATCCGGTGGAATGGCCAAGACCTCCTCCACAGTGACCACGGCACTGTTTGCTGCATCGAATGCGTCCCTCAACGTCCACTCAAATGCAGCCAGCTCCGCCAGCACACCTTGGTCTCTGTAGGGCACTGTATCAGCGAGATAGCCCGGCATCTGGCGGCCAAACCAGCGCACTGAGCGAGATCGGGATGGATATGTGTCAATGTAGGCGCGTCCAAGCGCCTCAAACGCTTCATCCCCCATGAGCGTATTCAGCGCCGGATAGTCTTTCTTTAAGGCTTCGAGGAGGCGCAGCCTGTAGCCGTCTGCATATATCGCAAGCCGGACCTCTGCAGAGGCCTTCTCGGTACCGACAATCTGGTCCAGGATCTCCGTACTGTGATACCGCAAAGCGTTCTGGAAGGACTCCTCCAGTTTGCGCAGGTTGTTCATGCTGCGGCATCTTCCATTATTGAGCCAGCAATGCGGCGCGCCTGATTTAGTTCGGCAAGGAGATCGTCCAACGGTGGAATATTGTCGTCGCGCTCGATCATGGTAGAGACGGCACCAAAACGGCGAACGGCGGCGCCGTAAAGGTCCCATACGGGATCGATTACCGGTGCGTCATGGGTGTCAATGATGTAATTCTCGTGATTGGCGTGCCCGGCAACGTGGAACTGGTAGACACGCTCACGCGGAATAGCATTCAAATATTCGCCCGGATCGAATTCGTGATTAAAGGCGCTGACATAAATGTTGTTTACATCCAGTAGGATTAAACAGTCAGCACGTTCTGCGACGGTACGCAGGAACTCCCATTCAGTCATGTCCGATTGTTTATAGCTCACATAACTGGACACATTTTCGATCAGGATCTGCCGTCCCAAGTAGTCCTGAACCTGGTTTATCCTGGAGGCTACATGCCTAATGGCGGTTTCCGTGTAGGGCAGGGGCAGGAGATCATGCATGTTGTTGCCGCCGACACCGGTCCAGCACAAGTGGTCAGAGATCCAGGAGGGTTCTATACGCGTCGCAAGTTCCTTGAGCTGTTGCAGATATTCGCCATCCAACGGGTCATCACTGCCGAGGGATAATGACACGCCGTGCATAACCATCGGGTAATCAGCTCGGATGCGATCGA
>JAKEHO010000006.1 GCA_022614965.1 Gammaproteobacteria bacterium | reverse complement strand
CAGACGTCGAGGCTGTGGGCGCGCTGCTCGGCGAAGACGATCTTGTACTGCTCGTAGCGCAGCCCGACCAGCGAGCCGTCGTCGTTGAAGTAGAAGAACTCCTTGCGAGGGCTGGGCGCTCTGCCGGCGAGGGCGTCGGTAATGTTGTAGCCGTCGAGATGCACCTTAAAGGTCTTGTCACCGAGTTTGTAGCCCTTGAGCAACTTCTCCTTGATGTTGGGCTCGCCCGCCGCCGCGACCAGCGTGGGTAGCATGTCCTCGTGGGCGAAGACGTCATTGAGTACGGTGCCGGGCTTGATCGTGCCAGGCCAGCGGATGGCCGTAGGCACGCGGTAGCCGCCCTCCCAGTTGGTGTTCTTTTCGCCGCGGAAGGGGGACTGGCCGCCGTCGGGCCAGGTGAACTTCTCAGCGCCATTGTCGGTGGAATACATGACGATGGTGTTGTTCGCAAGGCCGAGATCATCCAGGGCTTTGAGCACTTGGCCGACCAGGGCGTCATGCTCGACCATGCCGTCCGGGTAGATGCCGAGACCGGTCTGGCCCTGGCTCTCCGCCTTGAGCCGCGTCCAGATGTGCATACGGGTCGAATTCCACCACAGGAAGAAGGGCTTGTCCGCCCCTTTCGCGCGCTGCATGAAGTCGATGGCACCTTTGGTGAATTCTTCGTCCACCGTCTCCATGCGCTTCTTGGTCAGCGGCCCGGTAAGCTCGATTTTCTGCGTGCCGTCCGGGTTGGCCCAGGTGTGGATCACGCCACGAGTCCCGAACCTCTTCCTAAGCTCTGGGTCCTTGAAGTAGTCGGGGTGCTCCGGTTCATCCTCGGCGTTGAGGTGGTAGAGGGAGCCGAAGAACTCGTCGAAGCCGTGGGCCGTGGGCAGGTGCTCGTCGCGATCACCCAGATGGTTCTTGCCGAATTGCCCGGTCATGTAGCCTTGCGCCTTGAGCAGGTCGGCGATGGTCACGTCTTCTTTCTGCAAACCCTCTTTCGCGCCCGGCAGACCCACCTTGAGCAGGCCGGTTCGGAACGGTGACTGGCCGGTGATGAACGCCGCGCGACCGGCGGTGCAGCTCTGCTGGCCGTACCAGTCCGTGAACATCGCGCCTTCCTTCGCGATGCGGTCGATGTTCGGCGTCTTGTAGCCCATCATACCCTGGTTATAGGCACTGACATTCCAGTAGCCGATGTCGTCTCCCCAGATAATCAGGATGTTGGGCTGCTTCTGCTGTGCGTGCTCTGCCATGACCGGCACGGCCGCCAGCATGACCACAACGGTAAACGCCAGCTGGGGGAGCTTGACACCAACATTGAAGGCGAGCACTGGTGAAGCCATCACAATCAAAAGATCGGCCAAGACTGATCTGCGGCTTTGCCGATCGCAAACAACGTACTTTGGAATGCCCATAGGTGATCTCCCTTTATCATTATCATTCGTTCTCGTTTGCCAGGCAGAACTCGTTGAGCCCGGCATCACAACCTGTCACTTGACCCACTCGCTGTTGAATAAGGGCGAGTGTGTGACTCGGGGCGCGAGCATTCTACGCGTGCTTGGGGTCCTATGGAAGGGCCGTGTTGTCACCGCACAGCAACGAGCATGCCGAGGTCACGATCCCTGCAGATGCAGCGGGCAAGAACGCTTCGGCCGAACGTTTACCCCCAATAGTGTTTAGGTTGATATGACCCTCATTTTATGAACGATTTATTATTTAGACCTAATGATTACCTAGGTTCTGCGCCGGGGAGCGAGCCGTGATTGCCGCCAATTGGTCAAATTTGCACCGGACAAAATGTAACCCAAATAAGGAGGCAGTTGCCGGTTCAAACAACAGGGTTATAGGCACCAATATTGACTAGTCTATCGACAATACCTTAAGCGGTAGTCCCATGTCATGTTGAGCCACTCAACAAGTGCCCACGCGCTGCTACTGACCGGCGCACCCGGCGTGGGGAAAACTACCCTAATCCAGAAACTCGCCCGCACGCAGAGCGGCCGAAGAATCAAAGGCTTCCTCACAGAGGAGATCCGCGATCAAAGACGTCGACAAGGCTTTCATCTCGAGACCTTTGACGGGCGACGGATCATTCTTGCGCACACAAATATTCAATCAGCCTACCGGATCGGTCGCTACGGTGTGGATGTGGCGGCACTCGAGGGTATTGTGAACGATGCGCTACAGCCCGACGATAGCGTGCACCTCTATCTCATCGATGAGATTGGGAAGATGGAATGCTTTTCGCAGAGATTTCAAGTCGCCATCACGCGCCTGCTTGATTCAGGCAGGCCAGTGATCGCGACCATTGCGCTCCAAGGCGCTGGATTCATCCAGCGGGTAAAAGAGCGTCCGGATGTGAAACTACTCAAGCTTACCCTTGACAACCGCAATGACATGCTGGATAGAGTCCTTGCGTGGATCGCCGGCGAATGACAGGCCGTTAGCGTCCAAGCTGAGCAATCCGCTAAGTAAAACTTGACACATACGACGACGAAATCCGCTTGACGTGCAACACCTAAATGCCGACCATGTGCTAATCGTGTCGCAATGGCAATAGCCCAGCTGCAGGAGCGGCTGTGTTCAATTATCATGTGCGTCCGATGAGCGCATACAAGAACTAGAGAGGGAAAAAAACAATCCTATGAGATTCCTTGCCGTTCATCCGAGTGCGCTCATGTACACCAAAATTTTCTTGCGGCTTGAGCCATTGGGATTAGAGCTCGTGGCGCAGGCTGTTCGAATGGCCGGCCATGAGGTGCGGCTCATCGACCTCCAGGCAGATACCCACAAGGATTATTTTCGGATCATCGATAGTTGGCGGCCCGATGTCATCGCCTTTTCCTGCAACTACCTCGCCAACGTTCCGGAGATCGTGGATCTCGCGAAGGCAACCAAGGCAAAACTCCCCGATAGTTTTGTTTTGGTTGGCGGACATAGCGCCTCATTCACCGCGAATGAGTTTATCGAGCATGGCAATGGCGCGATCGACTGCGTTTTGAAAGGTGAAGGTGAGGCATCGATCGTCACGCTCATGGACGCCATCCAGCACGATCGCTCGGCCATCAGCCAGGTGCCGGGCGTCGTCTCCCAGTACGGCACCGGCCCACCCCCAACATTTGTCCAAAGCCTCGATCACCTGCAACCCGCCCGTGATTTAGTGCGCAACCGCCGCAAATACTTCATTGGCGTGCTGGATCCGGCGGCCTCCATTGAGTTCACACGTGGCTGCCCATGGGACTGCTCGTTCTGCAGTGCCTGGACCTTTTACGGCCGAAGCTACCGGATGGTCAGCCCGGAAAAGGCCGTGGAGGACCTGGAGCGTATAAACGAGCCTGGCATATTTATCGTCGATGACGTCGCCTTTATTCAGGGCAGGCACGGTCATGCAATCGGCGAAGCCATCGCAAAAAAGGGTATTAAGAAAAAGTTCTATTTGGAGACGCGCACCGACGTGCTCCTTCGCAATAAGGACGTCTTCAAGTTCTGGAAGGAACTTGGGCTCGAATACATGTTCTTGGGACTGGAAGCGATCGATTCCGAAGGACTCGAAAAGTACCGCAAGCGTGCCACGCTGGACCAGAACTTTGAAGCGCTGGACTTCGCGCGCTCATTGGGTATTACCGTTGCCATCAATCTGATCGCCGATCCCGACTGGGGTCGGGAGCGCTTCGAGGTAATCCGCCGATGGTGCTTGGAGATCCCGGAAATTGTGAACATTTCAGTGAATACGCCCTACCCAGGGACCGAAACCTGGCACACAGAATCGCGCAAGCTCACCAGCCGCGATTATCGCCTGTTTGATATCCAACACTGCGTCCTCCCGACCAAGCTCTCTCTTCCCGAGTTCTATGCGGAGCTCGTCAAAACCCAGGCTGTGTTGAACAAAAAACACTTGGGCTTCAGCGCGCTCAAGTCGACGGCTGCGATTGCCATGGGACACCTGCTACGCGGTCAAACAAACTTCATCAAGATGCTGTGGAAATTCAACAAGGTTTACGAACCCAAGCTTCAGCTTGCCGACCATGCGCTACCCGTGAAGTACGAAATGGGCCTCCCACCACCAGCACAAGAGAAAGTTGATCCGAAACTACTCTACATCCATGGGGCGCATGGCCGTAGGAGTCGCTCCATTGATGATGCGACCGAAGAGTTTGTCAACGAGACGCGGATGGGGGCGAGTATGTGACTCAAGGTCAACCCTTACAGTGGCAGTAGAAAAGAGACGGACCGTCCGGTATTGAGAGTATGGTGACGGCTAAACAATATTGCCATCAGAGTTAACGCCCCTGGACCCTACGACGCAGCCTTGCCCCAGAGTTCCTCAAGCCGTTGATCCCGGCCACAGTGGTATCGATAGACCTTGTAACTAAGAGGATTCTTTTTATAGTAGTCCTGGTGATACTCCTCTGCGGGATAGAATTCCGATGCAGGGCTGATCTCGGTGACGATGGGCTCCTTAAACGGCTTGGTTTGCTCTACACGCGCTTTCGACTGCTCGGCGAGCTGCTTCTGCTCTTCGTTGTGGTAGAAGATCGCTGTGCGGTACTGCATCCCTATATCGCAAAACTCCCTGTCCGATGTCGTTGGGTCAATGTTGTGCCAAAAGACGTCCAGCAACCGCTCGTAGCTCATTTTTGCCGGATCGTAGAGGATCTGAACGGACTCCGCGTGCCCGGTGCTCCCCGCTGAGACCTCCCGATATGTCGGGTTCTTGATATGACCCCCGGTGTAACCCGAGGTCGTCGAGATAACCCCATCGAGTTTATCGAACGGGGGCTCCATGCACCAGAAACAGCCGCCCGCAAACGTCGCCTTGGCAAGATTTACAGGTGCAGCTGTCTGACCTCTCTCCCCACCCGTGATCCCAGACAGGCTCACCACCAGTAGCCCAATCACGGCAAGCAATCCAAGCAGACCCCATTTTCGCATCACGTTATGCTCCATCTGACCGTGTGATCAACAATTAGACCGCGCCCGAATGGTTTGGTTTTTGTGCGCAATAGAGGCCTTCCATCCTCACCGGTGCTACGTTCTAGGCGTCACCACTTTTCCTTAAATGGTCTAAGATCAATCTCAAACGTCCAGGCCGAAGGTGGCTGGCGGGTAAGAAAGTATACCGACTCAGCAATGTGATCGGGGCTCATAAAAAATTCGTCGGGCTTATCAGGCATGCTCTTTCGAGTCCGCACGAGGTCAATGACGCCGTCGATGATGACATAGGAAACGTGAATCTTGTCGGCTCCTAAGAGACGTGCCATCGATTGGGCGAGACTCCGCTGTGCCGCTTTTGCCGAGGCAAACGGGAGGAAATTGGCACCACCCCTGAACGAGGCGGTCGCTCCAATGATTACAATATTACCATGGCCCCTGCTCCGCATATCCGGCACAACCTGCTGCGAGGCGACCAAACATCCGAGCGCGTTCACGCGCCATGCTCTTTCAAAGCCAGTAGCTGTCGTTTTGTCGAAATTGGTGAACTCACCGGCGCCCGCATTGTAGATGAGCACCTCAACCGGCCCCAGGTCTACCTTGATCCGGTCGAATACATCTTGCATCCCATGCAAATCCGTTACATCGCATTGGTAGGCCCTAGCGCTATCGATCTGTTCCTCCAGCACCGCTAGAAAGTCCTCATTCCGTGCCAGAAGTGCCACTTTATATCCTTCAGCGGCAAACTTTCGTGCAAACGCAGCACCATTACCGGGTCCCACACCCACAACTGCACATACCGGCCTAGTCGTCATCACTTCTTCATTTGGTAACTATGAGTGGGTAACATGATTGTCTTAGCTAAAATAGCTATAGGCCGCCAATATCAGTGCGATTAGGATGATGAGAAACAACAACCCTTCCGCAGAATCACTTAATGGCCGATTTGATCGGTAGATATACTCATTCTCCCTAATAAATGCATCGACCTCCTGTTTGGCATCTACTAGATCAACGCCCCTTGCCGAGCGTAGCAACTTGATCGCCTGGACCTTGCGTCCGGCTTGAAGTAAATCGATGACTTCGGCAGGGAGTTCTCGATTTGCGGATTGGTGGCTGCTCATGGCCTGCCGCAATTCACTGATGGTATATATCTCGATCCCCTGACAAGACGTTGTCATTCCAGAAGGAACACATTGTTCAGATCCTTCAATTATTAGTATATCACCCAGCCAATCTGCCCATCGCACTGTGCCGGCACCCAGGTTGTTTCCCGCGAAAATCGTTAACACGCAACACCCAATAGATATAAAAAAGCCGGCGCATACGCGCCGGCACTCTCTCCCCAAGCGTGAGCTGGGGACCATTGATTATCTGTCGAGTATACCCAGCATCTATCAGTTCCAATTTTGCATACGTGTCTTCCAACTCCCGTCATCCTGACGCTCAAGTACATTAACTACGTTGCCCTCGTAGTAATACTGGCGACCATCGGCTGTACGGGTCGCCGACCAAATCCCGGCCACGTAGATTAGATTACCCTCTCCATGGACGTCAACGACGTCAACTGTGTAATCGCCCCAGCCGAGGTCAATAAGATCCTCCCAGAAACCGCGGATATTCTCGGCCCCGGAAAGGGCTGGCCCTGAGGAGGGTAACAAAATGGCATCCTTGGCGTACAACGCCGCCACAGCTGGCGCATCGCCACGGTTAAAAGCACTATTCCACTTGGCAATGTTGGCCTCAGCGACCTTGCGGACATCCTCCGATTCAGCGGCATAAAGCTGTACGAAGGCGGTCATCATGATTAAGAAAATCAAGCTCAGTCGTTTCATGCTCTCTCTCCAATGTTGTGCATCAAGAGTCCGCCCCTAGCCAGGGCCCTTCATCCTTGGCCTCCAAGCTTTTGCTCAGTCAGGGCTCATGCTACCATTGTTGCATCGCACAATCAGCATGTTGCAACGCACAAAGGATACGTTTGAACCGCCCGGCCAGCAACCCCGATCGGGTTAATAGACTGTTTCTTATTAGGAACTAACGCTCAAAGGTGCGCGCATGGACAAGTTGACCAGCATGAAAGTGTTTACCCACATCGCCAAGGCAAAAACCTTCGCGGGGGCTGCCGAGCATCTCGGCATGTCGCGAGCGATGGTGTCCAAGCACGTGCTTCGCTTGGAAAACAGTCTCGGTGTAAGGCTATTGAACCGGACGACACGACGGCTCAGCCTTACGGAGGTTGGAACCGCTTATTACGAGCGGTGCGTACAGATCCTCGCTGAGGTCGAAGAGACGGAGCTTTCTGTGACCCAATTAAACTCGGAACCACGAGGAACGCTAAAGATCCTTTCGCCAACATCCTTCGGCACATTCCACCTCGCACCCGCCATCGCTGACTTCATCGTCCTCTATCCAGATATGAAGGTCGAATTAACACTCAATGACCGCCCGATTGACCTGGCCGAGGAAGGACTTGATCTCGCCATACGCGTTGGAAAGCTGCCCGATTCCAGCTTAATCGCACGGTTGCTCGCTCCGACCCGCATGGTTGTATGCGGTTCCCCTGAATATCTAAAACGGCACGGTGAACCTAAAGACCCGCAAGACCTCACACATCACAATTGCCTCCTCTATTCGTACCGGTCGCCACCTGATGAATGGGATTTCAATATATCTGGTCGCCTATGCTCAGTCAGAGTATCGGGTAGCCTGAAATCCCATGTGGGTGATGCCTTGCGCCTCGCGGCCATCCACGGACTCGGCCTAATCCTTCAGCCGACGTATATGGTGGGGCAGGATCTACAGCTGGGAAGACTTCAGGCAGTGCTGGCGGATTTTCAACCTACAGCGAAAGATATATATGCCATCTACCCGCATCGCAGACACCTGTCCAAAAAAGTACGGGCGTTTGTGGAGTTCTTGCAGGCAAGGTTTCAGCCAACTCCTTACTGGGACAACTGGCAAACCTAACCGGGGCGCACGTTGCGCTTGCTATAGCCCATTTGTTCAATCATTAACCAAATCGGATAACGCGCATCGTCTCGGCGTGTCCTGCCGTTGCCAGACGTGGAAATTTCTGCGAATTCATCGTAAATTCCTACCGACGCATCTGTCGGGTCAGAACACGATTCAAGGGCTTTTATAAACATGGCTTTCATGGATGGCTTGTAGTCTTCTCGCCCGTTGCACGTTCATTAATTATCAAGAAAAACCGAGGTCCCCTTACACGGACACTTTTGAAATTCATCCGGGATACGAAAGGCGAGGAATTAGCAGGACATCGGCCTGCGCGTTTGGGAGCCACACGAGATGAAAAACTTTCTAGCCATCCTTCTTATCGTTCTCAGCCTTTCACACTTCGATCGGGTGTGTGCTGACGAATTGAAGTTGACCGCGAGCACTTGGCCCCCCTACACCGGCCCACAACTTCCCGAGAATGGACTAGTAGTCAATCTAGTAACTTCCGCGCTGACGAGAGCCGGTTATACGACATCCATCACATTTGATACCTGGCCACGTTCGTTAGAAGGAACAAAAATAGGCGTCAATGACGTCATCACCGGAGCCTGGCATAGCGACGAACGAGCCAAGTATCGGACCTTCAGCCAACCCTTTATCATCAATGAGATAAAATTCATAACAAGAAAAGACCGTCCTATCGTATACAACAACCTGGAAGATCTACGTGGTCGGGTCATCGGCGTCGTTCGCGATTACGCCTATGGGCCAGAATTCGACAACGCCACCTATCTTGTCAAAGTGCCACAAAACCATGTCATTCAAAATCTAAGTAGCTTGTTTTTAGACAAAATCGATCTGACGTTAGCTGACGAACGAGTCGCTCGGTATGAACTGCAAAAGTTCATGGGTGGCGATATCAGTGAGTTAACATTCCTCCCGAAGCCACTGTCTGCGAATGGCCTCCACATCGCGGTTAGCAAGCAACGATCCGACCATGAAAAAATTGCTGCGGATTTTGATTCAGCGATCACCGCCATGAAAAAAGACGGGACCTAAATGCAAATCATGAAAGATCACGGATTCTGATCAATCCCTACCCCGCCGGTCACAGTAAATGCGCACGCAGAGGTGCACTCAATAATAAACCTATTTTACTCAACACCCCCTGCGACGATGTCGCCGCTCCTGTTTCAGGCCCCTCTAATGCCGCAACCTTGATCCGAGTTGGTGCCCTCATCAATTGCCTCTCGATCGCTTCCCTATTCGTAACCCAGCCCCTTAGTTAAGGGTATTGCTATCGCGCGTTTGCCCCTGCCAACAAGCCGTCGCACCGTTAGTTACCTCTGCCACCTTCGATACCTAACTGTTCTTTAAGCGGGCCTAGAAACGTATCATAGTTTTTCCATCGCCCGATTGACCGTGCGTACATCGGTCGCCGCACTTGCCAGTTACTTGCTGTAAATACTGGCCGATCGGTTTCATAAAACGATAAGCACCGTTCATCCCATTCCAGTGCGAGAAACTCAATAATCTTGTGGCTTGTGCGTTCCTGATCTATCACTAGCTCCTCGTAGCCAACATCCAGCATTGGTGAATTTAAAGTCTCTCGCCAATGTGCCATAAGCCGTTCATACTGCCGATAATACTTTCCGATGTCAGATAATGCGTATGCATACGAAATACCAGTACTAAAATACTGCGTATAAATCGACAAACACGTATCTAGCGGTTTCCGCGCGCAATGAATAATACGGGCTTTGGGAAACAGCAATGCAATCAGCCCAAGGTGCAAGAAGTTGCTCGGCAGTTTGTCGGTGATTCGAAGCGCCGTATCGCAATGCGTACGGAGGATGTGCATGTAACCCTCGGTAATTAATTGGCAAGTCGCATGATCAAGCAGCGCGATGCATTCAGGATAGGCCGAATTTGACTGCAGTTGCTTCGGCAGCATTTCAATTGAGCGCTCAAAATAGGTCAGCTCACCAGCACCACAGGCCTCAGGGTGAGTTGCGATGATCTGCTCGACGAGGGTGGTGCCGGAGCGTGGCATTCCAACGATAAATACGGGGATCTCGGATAGATCCTGGAACGACGCCCGCGTATCAAATAAGTCGCGAGTAAATGTGTGCATAATTCGAGTAACAAAATCTTCAAAGGCCTTGGCGTCAAAATTAACTTTCTTTCGCTTCAGCTCATTGCCCCTTTGATAATGCGCAAATGCTTTCTCGTAGGCGCCGCAGTCGTCATACATCTTGCCTGCAGCAAAGTGCAGATGTATCGCATCGTCAGCGTCCAGGTTAATGCGCTCGAGAAGTGATTCGATCCTCTGGATATCCTCATCATCGTCAGCGCTGTATTCTTTGACCAATGCGAGATTACGATAGGCAGGTGCATAGTCCGGTTTGTAGGCTAATGCCTGTTCATAAGAACGCAGCGCCGCATCGCGCTTGCCCAGAGCACCAAGCATATTCCCCAGATTGTTATGTGCCTCCACGTAGCCTGGATTGAGCTGTAGCGCCTTCTCGTAACACCCCATTGCCGTCTTGATTTGCCTGAGCCTTTCTAGAACGACCCCTAGATTGTAGTGGGTCGTGGCGTCATTGGGATTAATGTGAAGCGCCATTTGATAGGCCGACACTGCCGCATCTAACTTGCCTTGTGCTTGCAATGCATTGCCCATACTCAGGTAGGCGTCGAAATAGCCAGGTTTGATCTGAACTGCCTTCTCAAAACACGCCACAGCCCCATCAAACTGACCTCGGCTTTTGAGAGCATTACCTAGGTTCAAATAGGCATCGACATGGTCAGGCTTTATCTCCAATGCCCTCCGGTAACACTGAATCGCAGCATCGACCCGATCGAGACCCTGTAGCACCTTGCCAAGATTGTTGTGGTAGTCAGGGACATGTGCATTTAGCCCGATCGCTTGGTTGATGAGTTCGAGAGCCATGCGGAACTTTCCAGTTTGACCTGCAATCACGCCGAGTAGATGAACAGCATCGGGGTGATTCGGGTAACGCTTCAGGATATCCCGATAAATCGCTTCCGCCTGGTGCAGCTCCCCTGCCTGATGACGCTGAAGTGCGATTTGAAATAACCCTGCGAGGTCATGGATCTGATGTGGCGGCCGCCGGTGGCGCTTCTGCCTCGCGGACTGTTGGCGTTGCTTACGTTTCAACTGTGAGTTCCGAGCCGGTTTGGAGATGATCACGGCAATACTATCAAAAGACGCGAAATCGCTAACGCCAAGCACGCATAACGAATACTGATCGATCGCTCCGCACTGAGTCGCTTCGTGTAATGCCTGCCCGCGCCAAACGTTGGATTTTCCGCTAGACAGATATTATCAGTTGAGAATATCATGATCATCAATTTTTCAAGCCAATGATCGACGCATCCATTTTGCCTCATTGATCCTTACACCATTGTTATTAGAAGTCGCAGTTAGGTGATGGAAAATTGCACAAATAAGCCGTACATTCCACGCTAGTTCGGAAGGAAAAGCGGAAAATAGCGATAACAAGCGATAAACGATAGCATTTTGCATAGGGATTTCGGTTCCTGCTGATTCAAACAGCTTGATCTTTTTTATCATAAAGTAACTGAACAAGTTAGGCGCAGGCTCAATAGGTTTTGACAGGTTTCACCGAATGGGCAGCGCTGCCATCGGTTGCGTGCCATCGCGCCCGGGTGGCAATACCATAAGTTCCGAGAGGCGCCATTAGTATGAGAGATGATCGAGTGAAGGACTGGATGACCGCAGATGTTTTGACCACCTCGCCGAATATGACTGTGGCAGAGGCGGAACAAATCATGGCGGAAAAATAAATTCGCCGTCTCCTCGTCGTAGAGAATGACAAGCTACTTGGTATCGTAAGCCTTGGTGATGTCAGAGAAGGCAAGTCATTGCAGGGCGCTTTCTCAGACGCCGGAACAGCAAAACTGAAAAAAATTATGACTCCCGACCCAATCACGATTTCCGAGGATGCGACAATCGCACTGGCGGCTCACACAATGCGTTCAACGAAAGTGAGCGGATTGCCAGTCGTTGATCCAGATGGCATATTGGCTGGAATCATTACCGAATCTGATATCTTCAGAATGGTTATTAAGGAGTGGGGAAAATCAACCGAGTAGATTGCTTTGGCTGCTTTGCTCCGCTCTTTAAATTCTCTGCAGTTTGAGTTGATACCCATCACTTCGACCTTAACTGGCAAACACCTCACACCGATACCAACGTCGCTACAACCTCTCGCAAGATCAGAGCTGACATGATCCAGACCACGATACCGCATTGCCGTCGGACCCCATTTTTCAGCGTTAGTCCATGACGATGCTTCAGTTCGAGAAGCTGCTAATCAGCGGCTTGGTTCTGATTGGTGCAATCGGAGTTTTTCTCTCCATTTTAGGTGCACGGCAAATTTCGCGAGCATTGCAACAACAAAGGCGCATCCGACTAGGCAGGTTATGGCTCTATCTGATGATCATCACTTTCCTGGGATATATCGGGATCGTTGGCCTCCTTGCGACGGGTAACCAGGAATTATCCTTCGCTCTGGCCGGATTTTCCTTGGTCCTAGCTGCCTATTGCGTCTACGTAGCCGTGCGTCTTGGAAAACATACAGTTATAGATCTCAAGAAGGACATCCCCGACCGTGATTCGACTGTTGTCGGACTCCCTGAGAATGGGAGAATTCACGAAAGTGGAATGGCGCGGCGGGCCACCAACGAACGTTTACTAAAGGAGATCACAGAACGCAAGCGTGTAGAGAGCATGCTTTTGAAGAGCAACGAACAGATGCAGGCCGATTTAAATCTTGCTGCAGAGTTTCAGCATACGGTCCTACCAAAGTTTCACGATGTGCCTTACCTGAAAATGGCGCTCCGTTATTTGCCATATGGTAAGTGTTCGGGGGATGTATACGATTTTCTCCTCAATCGCGAGGGTGATCTCAGCGTCTTTCTCGGTGATGCCACGGGTCATGGAGTGGCTGCCGCATTCATGACGATGATGGTCCACTTGGGATTAGACAGCATCAGGCGCGACTTGCCCGCGAACGAGGTCATACGCAGGCTAAATAGCCTATTAGCCTCGCGCGAGACCGGCAAGTCGATTACCGGTGTCTATTTCCGCGTCACACCGGAGGGGCGGCTCACCGTGACACATGCGGGCCATCCGTCGCTAATGGTTTTTCCGTATGCCGCCACACATGGATTCATATTTCGAGAAGGCGGTTGCCCGCTAGGCATGTTTCGAGAAGAGCCCCTGCCCTACGTGGAGGAGGCATACCAACTCGCGCACGGCGACAAGATCTTCGCGTATACCGATGCTGTGATCGAGTGGCAGAATTCGAACCAGGAACAGTTCGGCATGCAACGACTGATGACGTTCTTAGAAGAACATAAAAAGATGGACCTGGACAAAATCCTAGAGACCCTGCTAGCCGAGCTTAACAGGTTTGCAAAAGGTCACGGGTGTGAAGACGATCTGACCATGCTCTGCTTTGAGTTTAAGGGCAGCTCATAAGAAAGGGATGCTAAAAATGTGGAGCTCGGCCGAGCTCGATGTTTAACGCCGCATCGCCGGTCTGCTTGAGATCTTGCCGCAGTTCCCACAGAAGGCACTGGGTTCGTGCCTTTCAGGATGTTCCGAACAACTTGGGTCAAGCAGTTGAGCCTTGGCTCTCGCTTTGCTCTCCGAGGAATTTCAGGCCTCCCTCTCCTATCCCGTGAATTGGGATCATGAGGGAACGCCTTCTTTAAGCCGTGCATCGGGCCATGTTTTGGACGGTCGCTCAACCCCAGCTGAGGGCGGCGCCGCAGCGCCTTATTAGCCGCGGTTACAGATCCCTTACAGATCAGTTACAGCGATAGGAATAGGCCAAGGAAGGTCTAGAATTACTATTAAGGGATAAGGGGACCTCGTGGCACCAAGTCGGCAAGCGCGCGTGTCGAACGGTGTCAGCGAGGGCGGCTTTATCGTTCGCGGCGTGGTTCCCGAGTTGATGGCACGGCCTGAGCGGTTAGCTCATCTGCCCCGGGCTTTGAAACTCAACATGAAAAACACAGTCGCTTCTCTCGCCAAGACTACCCGACCGACACTGCACAGGGTCTTGCCCAGAAAACGCCTCTTTTCCATCCTCGACCGGGGGCGCCAGTGCCCGGTTATATGGGTAACGGGGCCGCCCGGATCGGGCAAATCCACACTGATTGCAAGTTATATCGACAGCCGTCCGCTTCGCTGTGCGTGGTATCAACTGGATCGAAGTGATTCCGATGTCGCTACTTTCTTCTACTACATGGGACTCGCGGCCGCTGGAGAGACCAACGAACTATCAGAACGGTTGCCCCTTTTCACCCCAGAGTACCACGGCGACCTGTCAACGTTTACGCATCGCTACTTCCAAACCCTATATAAACAGATGCGGCCCCCGTTCGCCCTGGTACTAGACGGCTACCACCAAATTCTCTCCCAATCAGCCCTTCATGGCGTCATCCGTGACGCATTGTCGGAGGTCCCGCCGAAGGCGCACGTCATCGTCATTAGCCGTAGTGACCCTCCACCCGTGATGGCACGTTTGCGGGCCAATAGTGAGATGGAGGTCTTAGGCTGGCAGGATCTGCACCTTACTCAGGATGAGTCGAATGCGATAGTTAAGCTGAAGGGGTTCGAACTGTCCGAACAGGCGCTTGTTGACCTCTACGCGAAGACTCAGGGCTGGGCTGCGGGTCTTATTCTCATGTTGGAACAGGCAAAGACGGAGGCCTCGATTGCCGAGGCGTTGAATGTCTCCACACCACAAGTTGTTTTTGATTATTTGGCCGGCGAAATATTTCAAAAGTCCGATAATAGAACCCAGGAATTCTTTCTGAAGACGGCCTTCCTTTCTCAGATGACCCCCCGGATGGCAAGCAAAATAACAAAGCAAAAGGATGCAGGCACTATCCTGGCTGATCTGAACCGCAACAACTATTTCACAAGCGTTAAGCCGAGTGATCCAGAACCTATCTATGAATATCACCCATTGTTTAAGGAATTCCTGTCCTCGCAAGTGGCACAGATACTAAGCGAGGAACAACGCACGATGCTACAGCGGGAATCTGCGGAGCTACTGGAAGCAGCTGGCCGGCTTGAAGATGCAGTTGCCCTGCTGTGCGAGGTCGACGACTGGAAAGAGATGGCCCGTATTATCGACAAACATGCTGTCGCCATGCTGGACCATGGCAGAGGAGAAACACTTGCACAGTGGCTAGAAGACCTGCCGAAGAACGAATTGCAAACACATCCATGGACACTCTACTGGTTGGGCGCCAGTCGCATGCCATTTGCCCCCCGCGAAAGCCGGAACCTTTTTGAGCAGGCCTTCGAGTCATTTCAACGGCAAGCGGATCCCGATCCCAAGGGCCTCCTTCTTGCATGCTCAGGGGCTATGGATGCGATCCTTCACGAATTGGATGACCTCGCCTTGCTTGATCGCTGGATCAAAGTGCTCGATACACTCTTGAAGACCTATCCTAACTTTCCATCCAAAGGCGTTGAAGCAAGAGTAACCTGCAGCATGTTCTGGTCACTTATCCTGCGACAGCCTGATCATCCGCAGATCGGGTATTGGCTTGAACGGGCGTTCACGGTGTCACAATCCCAACGCGATCCGAACTTGCGCATGTCTGTGGAGTTGTTTGTCGCGGTGAGCTGCATGTGGGTAGGTGCATCTGCGAAGGCATCTGAGATCATCGATTCCATGCGAAATCTGGCAAGATCGCCCGACGTGTCTCCTCTAGCGTTGACCACGCTGAAGTACGTCGAGTCGATGCATTTCATGCTAAATGCCGATGGTGAGCGCTGCCAAAAAGCAGTACATGACGGCCTAGAAATTGCTGATGCGACCGGCGTGCATGTTTGGCGATACCAGCTCTTGGTGACGGGTGTGGCAGGAGCGCTCGGTGCAGGTGATCTAAATACGGCTGAGGAGCTCTTAAGACGCGTTGAATCCCAACATGAGGGCGCAAGCCGCTTGGACATGTGTCTGTACCACTACTATTCGGCTTGGTACGCCATGCTTTGCCGAGATAAGCTCAGGGCTTTTGAACACCAGAAAGAAGCACTTAAACTAGCGGTTGAACTTGGCTCGCCATATTTCGAAGTGCTTTGTCGCCTGGCGTCCGCTCAAGTGCTTATCGAGTTTGGCGAGGAACGCAAGGTCATTGCGCATCTTCGGCAGGTACACAGTATCGCACGCAATATAAAAAACCATCTGTTGGAATTCATGTGTTTATTAGGCTACGCCCAAATGGCACTAGAGCATGGCAGACAACGCTCGGGGCTGAATTCCTTACGTTATGCATTGGAGCTTGGCAGGCAATACGGCTACCGGCATTTCCTCTGGTGGCGGCCATCTGTCATGGCGCAACTGTGCGCTTATGCTCTCGATGCTGGTATTGAGGTGAGTTATGCTCAAAATCTTATTCGGAAACGCGGGCTCGTTCCCGAGAGACCACCTCTCAACGTCGATGGCTGGCCCTGGCAATTCAAGATCTTTACGCTTGGACAATTCAACATGCTAAAAGACGAGCAATCACTAGGTTTTTTTGCAAAGCTTCAGCGAAAGCCAATTCAGTTACTAAAAGCCCTGGTTGCCTTCGGTGGCCAGGACGTTCATGAAGAACATTTAGCGGAAGCATTGTGGCCTCGAATTGACGCAGACTATGCGCATCGTTCGCTCACCACCACACTCCACCGTCTACGCAAGCTGCTAGGCGAGGACAAGGCGGTTCTGGTACGAGACGGGCGGCTCAGCCTGAATCGGGCCTTTTGTTGGCTGGACACATGGGCCTTTGAACAAGTTCTTGAAGACATCGACAGCACGCTTAAAAGGCCGCATAAAGATATCACGCCTGAGACGATATCTCGTTTGGCTGAGGAAGCTTTCGCCTTATATAAGAATGCGTTCATGGCAAGTGAGCGTGAAGAGTCATATTTCATCGCCTTGCGCGAGCGTTTGCGCAATAAGTTCGTACGCTACATGGGTGAGCTTGCTCGGTACTGGGAAGAAAGCGATCATTGGGATAAGGCCATCGAGGTTTATCAAAGGAGCCTGGAAGCGGACAACCTGGCTGAAGGATTTTATCAACGACTCATGGTTTGCTATCGAGAAGTCGGTCGTGGAGCTGAGGCTATCGGAGTCTACAATCGCTGTAGAGAGACATTTCAAGCCGTCCTAAAGATAGAACCGTCCCCGGAGACAAAGGCAATCTATGAGGAGTTTTTGCACAAGATATAACATTGCCCAATTCAACCAGGATGGAATTGATATCGCCTGACTTGAAAAAAGACCTTCCCCAATCCTTCCAAAAATATAAAAAAGGGCAATACTGTCTTGCCTATTGTTTAAGTTAGCCAGACTAACGGCGTCGTAGTTGTGCTCCAATGGGCCCATTTGTCGCAAGGTGGCGGGCCAAACAAACTTGGACATCATGGAGCGCCTGAGAGATCCCGTAGGACAACGATCGACACCTCCAACTTATTAGGACAATATGGCCACCATTGTGGCTGATCTTGGGGCAAATATTGCCCTAGTCAAACAGCGTGCGGACGGGGATGGACGAACCGGTTGAAACCTATAGTGGTTGGGGGGCGAGAAAAGGCGAGCAGAGACTCAAGTTTGTATTGCTTTTTTTTCTAGTCGGCACGCCGGGCCATCCGGCGGCGCAGGCGGGATCTTCCCCTCTAGCGGTCACGGAAGTGGCCCCGGGCGTGTACGTGCACCAGGGACTTCACGAAGATGCGACACCGACCAACCAGTACGGTATCGCCAACATCGGCTTTATTGTTGGGGAAAACTGTGTCGCCGTCATCGATACGGGTGGCAGCATAGAAGTCGGTCAAGCACTGAAGGAAACAATTCGAAACACTACAAACCACCCTGTTTGCTACGTCATTAACACCCATGTCCATCCGGACCACATCTTCGGTAACCTCGCATTTAAAGAGGATAACCCCGTCTATATCGCTCACGTAAAATTTCCAGACGCATTGGCTGAGCGTGCACCGTACTATCTTAGAAACCTGTCTCGCCTCACAGGCAAGTCGTACACCGAGACACTACTCGTCATCCCCGATCGCACCGTTACCGATGCAATGGATCTTGACCTTGGTGGGCGAGGGCTGCGCATCGTCGCGCACCCGACAGCGCATACAAACAACGACCTTACAGTCTACGATGTTAAGACCAAGACCTTGTGGCTGTCAGACCTGCTGTTCATGGAGCGCATTCCAGCGCTGGATGGCAGCATCAAAGGATGGCTCGCCGTCACCGAACAACTCAAGTCCGTCGACGCCGAGCGCGTCATTCCCGGCCACGGTCCCGTGAGCGCCAAGTGGCCAGAGGCACTTGCCGACCAAGAACGTTATCTTCGAACGCTCCTCACCGAAATCCGGCAATTCATCAACCAAGGGGGGCTGCTAGAGGAGGCTCTCGACCGGGTGGGATACAGCGAAATGAACTCATGGCGACTATTCGATGATTACCACCGCCGGAACGTGACCTCAGCCTTCGCCGAACTGGAGTGGGAATAACAACACACGCCTTTTGACAAGGCGCTTGCAGTACTCGGCCATTTGGAACTCGTGTAAACTCAGCCCGCACAAGCGCTTCCCTGTACGCGATGGCCTATCGCAGCCCAACCATGGAGTTTAAAGATTATTGGAGGAGACCCATCCTATGCCATGGAAACGACGCTATCTCTATCTTTTAATGCTCGCATGGGCAATCGCCTGGTCTCCCAAAGCGACGGCGTCCGAACCGCAAGCCACCACAGCCCCTGAAGCGCCGGAGGCGGCCCAAGGAAATCCTGTGGATTACCTGAAGTTTGAGTCGAGGTTTGATTCCAAGTGTCAATTGTGGCAGGCCGACGTCAGGTTAGTTAAAAATACACACCCATCGAAAAAGATCCACTATCGAATGGTGCGCTATCTTGCGGATAAGATACAGCCGAGCCTCATCGCCGGCACGATCGATCCCGGTGGCGAGCCCGAAAGGCTTGGGTGCACTCAGATCGACGGCTTGCCACAACGATGGGAGGTGGTACAGGCCCAGTACGCGGATTAAGGGTGTACGCCAAGGGAAACGGGCTTAGGGATGGAAGCTCAGAAAGGCTGGGAGCAGAAATATTAATCAAGTGGCGGTAGACGGAGCAGAGGCCCGCAGAGCACTTCGATATCGCTCGGGCATTTAACACTGCGAAATGGCGTCATCGCGCGCCACGCGATCCTCCGGCAGGACCAATGGGGCAAATTCGCGCAGGGCACGCCGGTACACACCGCGTTTAAAAGCGACGACTTCTTGAATCGGATCCCAGTAGCTGACCCAACGCCAGCAATCAAATTCTGGCGAGCGCGATCCGTCGAGCCGCACGTTGCTTTCATCTGCGATCAGACGCAGCAAGTACCAAATTTGTTTCTGGCCAATGCAGAGCGGACGGGACTGGTAGCGGACGAAGCGCCGCGGCAAGCGGTAGCGCAGCCAGCTACGCGTGGCGCCGATGAGTTCTACATGTTCGGTCTTTAGCCCGATTTCCTCCCGGAGCTCCCGGTACATCGCCATCATTGGCGTCTCGTGGGGCTTTATGCCGCCCTGCGGAAATTGCCAAGCATCCATGCCTGCACGTCGGGCCCAGAATACCTGACCTTCTTGATTGCTGAGCACGATCCCGACGTTGGCCCTGTAACCCTTCGAATCGATCATTCGTTCTCAACAGTTCTGCGCCTCGGTAGATTTTTCCATAAATCGACCGCTATGGGCAAATTAGCTCTCCAGTTGATTTTACCCGCCGCCTGCAACCTCGTAGACTGAGCCATTTTCTCAATTGGAAAGGAAATCAATCTCTTGAGCCTCGCCCTATTTGATCTGGACAACACCCTGATAGGCGGCGATAGCGACCTGCTATGGGGCCAGTACCTTGCCGAGCATGGTTATGTCGATGCGCCGTCCCACGAGCGTGAACACAAACGTTTTTACGACGAGTATCTTGCTGGAACCGTTGACATCCATGCCTTCCTACGCTTCCAACTGCGTGAGCTAGCGGAAAATCCTTTTGAAACGGTGAATCGCTGGCGTAGCAATTTTATCCGGGAAAAGATCGAACCCATTGTGCTACCAAAGGCCCAACGCCTATTAGACGAGCACCGCGCCCAGGGGCACATTCTGGTCATCATCACGGCGACTAACCGTTTCATAACGGAACCAATCGCCAAAGTGTTTGGCGTCCGGCATCTCATCGCCTCGGAGCCGGAAATGATCAATGGTCAGTACACGGGACGGATTTTGGGCACGCCGCCCTTTGCTGAAGGAAAGGTTACGTGCCTAAATGAATGGCTCGAACATCAGGGCCTCGATTTTGCAGATAGCTGGTTCTATAGTGATTCACACAACGATCTCCCATTGCTCAAGCGCGTCACACATCCAGTTGCTGTTGATCCAGACGATAGTCTGGCAGCCGAGGCCTTAAAGAGGGGATGGATGACCATCAGCTTGCGCTGATAAGTGTTACAAAAGGCAAAAGTCCCTCACCGGCACGTTCAACCTACGGATGCGGCCCTGACGCGTGACGGGCCGGGCCAATCAAGGCTAACCCAGCATATGAGCCACCGCGTCACGCTCTTCTTCAAGCTCCTTCTGCGTCGCTTGCATTCTCGCATAACTGTGGTCATCGATCTCGAGCCCCTGAACAATCTCGTATCTCCCGCCATGGGTGACCACAGGAAATGAATAGACGAGCCCTTTGGGGATCCCGTAACTCCCATCGCTCGCCACTGCCATGCTCGTCCAATCATCCGTGGGCGTACCCATAACCCAGTCACGCATGTGGTCAATTGCCGCGTTGGCCGCCGATGCTGCGCTTGAGGCGCCGCGGGCAGCAATAACAGCTGCACCCCGTTTCGCGACCGTTGGAATAAATTCGCTTTCCAACCAGTCCGGTTTTACAAGGGTCTTGGCAGATTGACCATTTACGGTCGCGTGCGTTATATCTGGAAATTGCGTGCTCGAATGATTGCCCCAGATGATCATTTTCTTGATTGCATACACTTGTTGCCCGGTCTTGGCTGCGAGCTGAGCAAGGGCGCGATTGTGATCCAGTCGCGTCATCGCCGTTATCCGCCACGATTCGAGATTTGGACAATTGCGCATGGTGATCAATGCATTTGTATTGGCAGGATTTCCAACAACAACGACTCGCACATTGCGACTGGCATGCTCGTTTAATGCCCTCCCCTGTTCCTGAAAGATCGACGCGTTGGCTTCCAATAGATCACGACGCTCCATACCCGGGCCACGCGGTTTAGCACCAACAAGCAAACCATACTCCGCCTCCCTGAAGGCAATATGTGGTTTGTCGGTCGTAATGATATCGCGGAGCTGGGGAAAGGCACTGTCTTCGAGTTCCATTACGATGCCCTTCAGCACCGGCAGTGCTTGTGTGATCTCCAATAGCTGCAAGATGACAGGTTGTTCGCGCCCCAACATCTCACCGGAGGCAATTCGAAACAGGAGCGCGTAACCGATCTGACCAGCGGCGCCCGTCACTGCGACCCGGACAGGTGGTTTCATACCCGGGCCTCCTTAGTCCATCATTTAGCTATTTCTCAATACTGCGGTAATCGGACCTCGGAGTTCAACCGGAGCATAATCGCGCCTTACGGGCCCTGTATACAGCTGCCTCGGCCGCCCGATCCGACGGTCTGCGTCCGAGATCATCTCCATCCACTGGGATATCCAGCCAGCCGACCTTGCCACAGCGAACATCACGGTGTACATCGGCAATGGGATCTCCAGCGCCTTCAGAATGATACCCGAATAATAGTCCACATTAGGATAGAGCTTCCGTTTAAGGAAGTACTCGTCCTCCAACGCAATCCGCTCCAGCTCCATGGCGATCTCGAACAGAGGCTGATCGACGGTATCCATTTCCTGCAATAAATCATGACAGGCTTCTCGAATAATCTTCGCCCGCGGATCATAATTCTTATAGACGCGATGGCCGAATCCCATGAGACGAAACGGGTCCGATTTATCTTTCGCACGTTTGATGAAATTCAGGATATTTTTTCGATCCCCGATCTGATTGAGCATATGAATGACGGCTTCGTTGGCACCACCGTGCGCCCGCCCCCAAAGTGTGGCCATCCCCGCGGCAATGCAGGCAAATGGGTTTGCCTCAGCACTCCCAGCCAAACGAACAGTGGAGGTGCCAGCATTTTGCTCATGATCCGCGTGTAGAATCAGTAATAGATCAAGTGCGCGTACCGCCTTGGGATTCAGCTCGTACGGCCGTGAAGGATGGGAAAACATCATGTTCATAAAGTTTTCGACATACCCTAATGAGTAATTAGGGTAGACAAAGGGATGCCCCACGGAGTGTTTGTGGCAGTGGGCCGCGATAGTAGGCATTTTGCCGATGATCCGTATCGCCGTGAGATCGCGGTCATCCGGATCATTAATATCAAGTGCCTCATGATAGTAGGAGGACAACGCACCGGTAATACCCACCATAATCGACATCGGGTGAGCGTCATATCGATAACCAGCGTAGGATCGGGTCAGGTGCTCATGTACCAACTGACGAGTCTTGATCGCTTCCTCAAACTCAAGCATTTGAATGGCCGTTGGCAGCTCGCCATATAGAAGGAGATAGCAAACCTCCAAGTAGGTGCTGTGCTCCGCCAACTGTTCAATAGGGTAGCCACGATACAGTAGTATCCCCTCCTCGCCATCGAGATAGGTAATGGCGCTTCGGCAACTCGCGGTCGTGACGAAACCCGGGTCCAGTGTAAACATGCCAAGTTTTTTGTATAAGGCCTGTGTGTCGATGACTCGGGGACCGTAGGTGCCTTGATACACCGGACAATCGATCTGTTTGCCCGTGGCGTTATCGATGATGGTTACGGTGTCCTTCATCGTGGCTCCTCCACAGCGGGTTTGGGAAATTCCTAGGTGTTCTGGGCTGAGTATTGCTATTTTCTTATTGCCCAGCATAACGCCGCGCATTGTACCGTAACAACGTGGCTCAATGGCAAATGAGGGGGCAATTTGGATATCTTTCGTAAGCAAACCTGTCTAATCGTCTAAACTTGAAAGAGAATTTGCTAAAATGATTCGTTGTATATTAACTGCCTACTGACGATGGCGGCCCCGGGCAGTTGGTAAAAAATCAATTAGAACAGTTACATACGAAAGACACCTCGCAGCGGCGAAGAGAGAAACAGAAGACAACCCAAAGATGACCCGTCCGGACACCACCTGGCTCTACAGCGGAAATGCCCCGTTCATTGACAGCCTGTATGAAGCTTATTTAGAGGACCCACGCCACGTTGCGCGAGGTTGGCAGGCGTACTTCGACGAACTCCAGAACCTTGATACGGAGTCAGGAAAGGACGTTTCCCACCTGGCGATTCAGGCAGCCTTCGTTGCGGCAGCAAAGAAACGGCGTGGCAGCCACTCACTGGCACAGGAGGCAGACCGTGCCTCCGCGGAAAAGAAACAGGTTGCCGTTCTGCAGCTCATTAACGCCTACCGCTTTCGTGGACATCGACAGGCTGACCTTGACCCATTACGACAGTATAAACGTCCCCAAGTCTTGGAGCTGGACCCGGAGTTTCATGGGCTCACAGATCCGGACATGGACGTGGTATTCAATACGGGGTCCCTGCATGGACCACCTGAAGCAACCTTGCGGGAGATCCTCCATATTGTTCGGTCTACCTATTGCCGATCGATTGGTGCCGAATACATGCACATAAACGACACGGAACAAAAGCGCTGGATCCAGCAGCGCCTAGAGGAAAATCGTTCAAACGCCCAGTTTACGCAGGAGAAGAAGCGACGCATTCTAGAACGCGTGATTGCTGCGAACGCACTGGAGCAGTACTTGCACACGAAGTATGTTGGTCAAAAGCGCTTTTCCTTGGAAGGAGCGGAAAGTCTGATCTCGCTATTGGACGAACTAATCCAGCAGGCGGGGACAAAACAAGTAAGAGAGGTCGTGATCGGCATGGCGCACCGTGGGCGACTGAACGTCCTCGTTAACACGGTTGGTAAATATCCTAAGGACTTGTTTCAATCGTTTGAAGGGACAGGTGGCGACGACAACGGGTCAGGTGATGTCAAATATCATCAAGGGTACTCTTCAGACATCCGCACACCTGGAGGACCGGTGCACCTCACGCTTGCCTTCAACCCGTCACATCTGGAGATCATTGATCCGGTAGTTGAAGGTTCAGTCCGCGCCCGGCAGGAACGGCGCGGGGACCGCCGCCGAAATAAAGTCCTCCCCGTTCTTATTCACGGCGACGCCGCCTTTGCAGGCCAGGGCGTGGTTATGGAAACATTCAACCTATCCCAGACGCGGGGCTACACAACAGGGGGAACCGTACACATCATTGTTAATAATCAAATCGGTTTTACCACTAGCGATCCATTGGACTCGCGTTCAACACTGTATTGCACAGATGTTGCGAAAATGGTTCAGGCCCCGATATTTCATGTCAACGGGGATGATCCGGAAGCTGCAGTGTTCATTGCCCAGTTAGCGCTGGACTTTCGTATGGAATTCAACAAGGACGTGGTCATTGATCTAGTCTGCTATCGAAAACATGGTCACAGCGAGGCCGATGAACCAGCGGTTACGCAGCCAACTATGTACAAACAGATCCGGAAACATCCAGGTGTACGAAGGATTTATACGGAAAAACTGATTGCCGAAGGCGTAATCCCTTCTGCCGACGCCGACACAATCGCAAAGACCTATATAGAGTCCCTAGAGGAAAACCAAGCCGTCTCGCCAACCCTTGTAAAGAATTTCAAGAGTAAGTATCGCATTAACTATGAACCCTATCGCAATACTCACTGGACTGTTCCGGCAGCGACTGCAATTTCACTTGAGAGAGTCAAGCGTTTGACCGATCGAATTACGACGGTACCCGATGGCTTCAGACTGCATCCGAGTGTTGAGAAAATCGTCAACAACCGGCGTCAGATGGGTCAAGGGACAATGCCGATTGACTGGGGTTTCGCGGAGAATCTTGCGTATGCCAGCGTCATCGATGATGGCTACCCGGTTCGTCTTTCCGGGCAAGACACGGCACGCGGGACATTTTTTCACCGGCACGCTGTATTGCATGATCAGAAAAACGGCGACACCTATATACCTCTTCAGCACATCAAGGACAACCAGGCAAATTTCCTGGTGCTGAATTCGATCCTGTCGGAAGAGGCCGTGTTAGGATTCGAGTACGGCTACAGCAGTGCAGAACCTAACGCTCTTGTCATCTGGGAAGCCCAGTTCGGCGATTTCGCCAATAACGCCCAGGTCGTCATCGATCAGTTCGTAAGCTCCTCCGAGGCTAAATGGGGGCGCTACTGTGGTCTGGCCGTATTCATGCCGCACGGCTATGACGGGCAGGGCCCTGAACATTCGTCGGCCCGTCTGGAGCGCTTTCTTCAATTATGTGCGGACGACAACATGCAGGTATGCGTTCCGAGCACTCCGGCACAGATGTTTCACATGCTGAGGCGCCAGGCATTGCGTCCGTACCGAAAACCGCTCGTGGTGATGACTCCAAAAAGCCTGTTACGGCACAAATTGTCGACCTCAAATCTCGATGATCTGACGCAAGGTGGGTTCAAGGCCGTGTTTGATGAGGTGGACCCTATCGATCCGAATGGCATCAGTCGCCTCTTATTTTGTAGCGGCAAGGTGTACTTCGACGTTCTCGTAGCACGAAGGCAGCACGAAATTGAGAACGTTGCCATCGTTCGTATCGAGCAGCTCTATCCTTTCCCTAACAACGACGTACAAGCCGTATTGAACCGATATCCCAATCTGCAAGAAGTGGTCTGGGTACAGGAAGAGCCCCAGAACCAGGGCAGCTGGTATTACCTTCCGCGGCGTACGCTGCTTGGTCACCTGCGCGGCAAAAAGGCCCTAAGCTACGTTGGACGACCGCGTTCTGCCTCTCCAGCGGTCGGTTACATGGCGAAACACCTGCAACAACAAAAGAAATTGGTTGCTGATGCACTAAAACTTGATGAGCTGGAAATGTCTCGCAAGATAAGCGCGTAGATACGGAATCGTGCGCTGGCCATCTGGCGAGAGCCTATGCGCGCGGCTCCAGAGGATGATTATGCAGAGCCTCACCGGTAATGCTTCGTAGAGTCAGTTTGCACCAGGGAGAATTCCGTGTTAGTCGAAGTTAAAGTCCCCGTCTTAGCGGAATCTGTCGTGGAAGCCACGCTGATGAATTGGCATAAGAAAGCAGGTGATAGAATCAAGCGGGGCGATAATCTCATCGATATTGAAACCGACAAAGTTACCCTCGAGGTCCCCGCGCCGAACGATGGCGTCTTAAAAGAAATTGTAAAGGGTGATGGTGCCACGGTGCTAAGTGATGAAATTATCGCCTTCATTGACACGGATGCAGCTCAGGCGACGAAGGCGCCCTTGGGTGCCTCAGCGGGGAAAACCGCAACGACGAAGGCAGGCGGCAAACAAACTCCGCAACTAAGCCCATCAGTCCGTAAGTTGATTGCGACAAATCAGCTGGATCCCACTGCTATCCCCGCAAGTGGCAAGAGTGGCCGGCTCAGCAAGGAAGATGTCATAAAGTACATGCAAGATCACGAGCCCACACCACCCGCACCGAAAGCAAAATCAATAAGCGAGGCGCAACCGGCAGTGCTGACATTGCCGCGGGATCGGCCCGAGAAACGGGTACGGATGACGCGGCTGCGCCAACGAGTGGCCGAGCGCCTTCTGGCAGCCCAGCACGATAACGCGATATTGACAACCTTCAACGAAGTTAACATGCAGCCGGTCATGGAGCTACGTAAGCGCTACCGGGAGGCATTTGAAGAAGCCTACGGCGTAAGGCTCGGCCTCATGTCGTTCTTCGCCAAAGCCACCGTGCAAGCTTTGAAGAGATTCCCAGTCCTCAACGCGTCGGTTGATGGCAATGACATCATCTACCACGGCTACTACGACCTTGGCGTCGCGATCAGCTCTCCCCGGGGCCTGGTTGTTCCCATCATTCGCGATGTCGATGTACTTTCCTTCGCGGAGATCGAGTCCAAGATTGTAGAATTCAACGACAAAGCGCGTGACTCCAAACTTACCATCGAGGACCTGACTGGGGGCACCTTTACTATCACCAACGGCGGTGTATTTGGTTCAATGTTATCCACACCGATTATCAACCCCCCGCAAAGTGCCATCCTAGGCATGCATAAGATCCATCAGCGCCCCGTCGCTGAAGATGGTCAGGTTCTCATCCGGCCAATGATGTTCCTGGCACTGTCCTACGATCACCGCATCATCGACGGCGCCCAGGCAGTGCAGTTTCTCGTTGCCATCAAGGAACAGATCGAGGATCCCGCACGGCTACCGCTCGGGATCTGATAAAAACCGAGTTACAAGGTCGAGGGCCTCGCGCTGTGACTCGGCTCCCACCCTACCTCATCCGAACACCTACGCTTGGGTTAAGACCAGCTATTGCGCGGCTGGAACAATCCTGTAAACTCTGACAGACCTTTGTGCGCTGCAGCGTAAGTCAGCGGTTAGCAAGGTCCACAAGAATTTAAACAGGCCACGTAGAAATCCGCGAAGAATGCGAGGCGAGGAGTAGGTCATGACTGAACACATCGTCATCGTCGCAGCGGGGCGAACCGCCGTCGGCTCATTTTGCGGCTCATTGTCGACACTCAGCGCGAGCACGCTCGGCGCCAGAGTGATTGTCGGCCTATTGCAGCGAACCGGCATCACACCGGAGGAGGTCGACGAAGTTATCCTCGGACAAGTCTTGACTGCTGGCGCAGGGCAGAATCCCGCCCGCCAGGCTGCCATAGCCGCTGGGTTGCCAGTGACGACTCCTTGTATGACCATCAACAAGGTCTGTGGCAGTGGTCTGAAGTCCGTCCACCTGGCCGCACAGGCTATACGCTGCGCTGATGCAGAGCTTATTGTGGCAGGCGGACAGGAGAGCATGAGCCAGGCACCCCATGTTGTGCAAAATTCGCGTAATGGTATCAAAATGGGTGATTGGATACTGAAGGACAGCATGATTGTCGACGGTCTGTGGGATGCGTTTAACGACTACCACATGGGCATTACCGCAGAGAACATTGTTAAACGCTACAACATTTCCCGAGATGCGCAGGATGCCTTCGCGGCGAGCTCCCAGCAAAAGGCCGAGGCCGCTCAAAAGGCAGGGCGTTTCAAAGACGAGATCATCCCGGTCGAAATTCCCCAGAAAAAGGGCGATCCGATCATCGTCGACACGGACGAGTTTCCTCGTCACGGCACCACTCAAGAGAATCTAGCCAAACTTCGTCCCGCGTTCGATAAGACAGGGACCATCACGCCAGGCAATGCCTCTGGAATCAACGACGGTGCAGCCGCTGTCATCGTGACCACTGAAAAGAAGGCGAAAAAGCTGGGGCTTAAACCGCTTGCCCGCATCGCCGCCTACGCAAGTGCTGCCGTTGATCCCGCCATCATGGGCACCGGCCCCATTCCCGCATCGAGGAGGTGTCTCGAAAAGGCCGGTTGGAGCGTCGATGAGTTAGATCTGATCGAGGCCAATGAGGCCTTCGCCGCCCAAGCGATCTCGGTGAACAGAGAAATCGGCTGGGATACCGATAAAGTGAACGTCAACGGGGGCGCCATCGCCCTCGGGCACCCGATCGGCGCATCCGGCGCCCGCATTCTCATCAGTTTGCTCTATGAAATGGCTCGGCGAGACGCACACAAAGGACTTGCGACATTGTGCATTGGGGGTGGCCAGGGCGTTGCGATTGCAGTGGAGCGGTAATTTCGATGGAATGTCGATTGGATGGAAAAGTCGCCTTGGTGACGGGGGGCACCGGCGGGATCGGTTCCGCCATTTGTAAGCAGTTGGCCGCTTCCGGCGCACGTGTTGCGACCAACTACCGTAATGAAGAAAAAGCCCAGTCCGTTGAGCAAGCGTTCAAAGCGGAAGGTTACCGGCTTTCCACCTTTCGGGCCGATGTGACCGATTTCGATGAATGCGGAAAAATGGTTGCCCAGGTTGAACAAGCACTCGGCCCTATCGACATCCTGGTAAATTGCGCCGGCATTACGATGGATACGACACTTCGCAAGATGAGCCAGGAGCAATGGAAAAAGGTCCTGGATACCAACCTGGACAGTGTATTCAATGTTACCCGCCATGTTGTACAGGGTATGACGGAGCGGGGGTTTGGGCGGATCATCAATATCGCTTCCATAAACGGACAGAAAGGGCAGATTGGGCAGACGAATTACTCTGCTGCGAAGGCCGGTATGCACGGATTCACCATGGCGCTGGCTCAGGAAGTGGCGCGCAAAGGCGTGACGGTCAACACAGTATCACCAGGTTACATCGCAACAGACATGGTGATGGCAGTGCCGGAGGACATCAGAAACAAGATCATTGCGGACATCCCGGTGGGCCGCCTTGGCGAGCCGGAAGAGGTGGCTGCCGTTGTGGACTTCCTGGTATCGAATGCCGCAGCGTTTGTTACCGGCGCGGATATCTCGGTTAACGGAGGTCAGCACATGATGTGAGATCAGCTCCCACCATGTATCAAAAAGCCACGCCATGAATGAGAAACGGGTAATAAAGAAATATCCAAACCGGCGTCTCTATGACACCGAGATCAGCAAATACATCACCTTGGCTGATATTAGGCGGCTAGTTCTTGATCAAGTGGACTTCACGGTGAGGGACGCAAAAACCGACGAAGATATTACTCGGAGCATCCTGCTGCAGGTCATTATGGAAGAAGAAGAAGACGGAGAGCCTATCTTCACGACTGACATGCTTACAAAGATCATCCGCTTCTATGGCGACGCCGTGCAGGGGCTCGCCACGGATTTTCTACAACAAAGCCTGACAATGTTTGTTGAACAACAAAAACTCTACCAAGAGCAACTGCGGGATGCCGTAACCCGCAACCCGTTCGCAGCGATAACCGAACTCACCGAACGCAATATTGCGCTTTGGAGGCGCATGCAAGAATCCTTCTTTAGCGCGGCGACCGCCGTATCCGCAGGCCAAAGTCAATCCCATCCTGTCAAAAAAGGGACCGATTCATCGAGCGACACCGACAAAACATAGCGCGCAATCCAACCAGCGTAACACTTCATCAATCATCTATACCGCTTCGCCTTTTTTAATGCGACGTCACGAGTTTTCAGGCGTGTGCCAGGATGACCGAGGAGATTTCGTCGCGCTACGGGCCCGTAGAGATCTCGTTAACCGCGCCGGGATTATCCGGGACAAAACCCTGGGGAAAATGGAAAAGGGCCAGTGGGATGCTGTGCTGGACACCAATCTCGATAGCGTCTTTAACGTCACGAAAAACGTCATCGACGGAATGATAAGGCGTCGCTACGGCAGGATCGTTAACATCTCCTCTGTCAATGCCCAGAAAGGCCAGTTCGGTCAAACGAATTATGCCGCCGCGAAGGCGGGTATGCACGGCTATACCAAGTTGCTCGCGAGGGAGCTGGCAAGCCATGGGATCACCGTGAACACGGTCACCCCGGGTTATGTGGACACTTAAATGCTAAAGGCCATCCCGGAGGCGATTCACCAGGACATTGTTAGGAAGATCCCCATGGGCCGCCTGGGGAAACCGGAAGAAATCGCATGGGTGGCGGCCTTCCTGATCTCCGAGGAAAGCGCCTATATCACGGGCTCGAATATCGCCTATCGCCATGAATGGCGGTTTGTTTATGCCCTAGGCACATCCCAGTCACAACCCCCTTGGCCCTTGCGAGGTGCCCAAAAAAAAATGTTGACAAGGGATCGGCCGTGGTATATTGTGCACTGCAGCAATATTGCATTGCACAAAAAAGTCACCTAGTTTTTATCAATATTATCAATCGTATAGGAGCAGTAGCCATGCAAAACGAATTATCTGACCAGTGGACCAAGTTCAGCAAGACCTCCTTTGGCGCACTCAAAGAACTGACTGAGATGAACGCCAAGGCCATCGAAAAACTCACCGAGCAGCAGCTCGCCCTGGTGACCACCTGTGTGGAGGGTACCGTAGCACAGCTCAAGCTCCTGGGTGAGGCCAAGGGTTACAAGGATCTGTTCTCAGGGCAGTCCGAGCTTGCTGGCGAGTACAGCAACAAGGCTCTCGCCATCGCCCGGAAGGCGGCGGACATCCTGAATGAATGCAAGGATGAGTTCACCGCCTTGGTTGAAAAAGGTGTAGAGAGCGCAACCGTTAATCCTTACACCAAGCCGTCAACCCCCAAAAAGGCCGCTTAAGTCAACCATCTGACCTCCATTTAGGCCCGTATCCTCCCCCGGATACGGGCTTTTTTTAAAAAAATGAGCGGAGCCCGCTGCAGCGATTCGGATCCTGTTCCGCTCCTCAGGTGAGTTCAATTGGCTTTGGGGTGGGTTTTGGTGCAGGGCCAATCGGCTTCGTGATGCCTCGCAGTGAACCGTTCGACGAGTTCGATTAGGCCACAAGCGTTGGCTGCGAGGCAGAAGTTCTTTACTCACCACAGGATATTGCCCTCAGCCACAGAGTACTGTGCTTCCCACCTCAAGTGTCTCAGCCTCTAAGGCGAGAACCCTCCGTGCCGACAAGGCAGCAGAAAGCGGATAATGTTCAAAGCGAGAATAGAATGACGGCAGGCGCCTGGTTGCTTAATCTTATGGATTGCGGGTTCGTATGGTTGAGAAATCAAGACAAGAGTAGAGCAATGCAAACAGAGCGTCCCGTTCTGGCCTCCGGCGGCCATCCGGTGTTTTCGGAAGTGGCCGTCATTCTTGGTGACTCGAGGCTGCCAGACAGCAGCAAGAGAGGGGGATGGTTCAATCCCGAAGACCTCGAGGCCATCGATCGGTTGAAACACGCACTGGCCAGTCTTTCAGAATACCGCTTTAACTACGTCGATAATCATGGCCGCTTGCTGTCAGATCTCATTGCCGATGCCCCACGTTTTGTCCTTAACCTATGTGACACTGGATATCGCAACCTCGCATCCCATGAGCCCCATATCCCCGCGCTACTGGAGCTACTTGAGATCCCCTATAGCGGTGCGGGGCCCGTGAGTTTAGCTGTTTGCCGCGACAAGGCGCTCGTGCGCTCTCTCGCCCGTGTGGATTCCATCCCCGTGCCAGCAGAGATTTATATCGACGAGACAGATCCTAGTACGCTCGCCGGGGCGCGCTTCCCGGCGTTGCTGAAGCCTAATTGCGCGGACGGAAGTTTCGGCATTACCCGCGAGGCCGTCGTGTACAACGCCGAACAAGCCCGCGGGTACATCGATCGCTTGCCTCGCGAGCTTCGCCATGAAGGCCTCCTGCTACAGGAGTTTCTCACCGGCACAGAGTACAGCGTCGGGGTGATCGGTAATCCGGAAGGAGAGTTCACCATCTTCCCACTGCTTGAAGTAGACTACAGCGATCTCGACCCTAATCTACCCCAAATTCTGGCCCACGAGGCGAAGACCGATCCCGACTCGCCGTATTGGACTGACATTAAGTACCGCGAGGCAGATCTGGACAGGAGCACGCGTTCCTGGTTGACGGAGTATGCACAACGATTGTTCGTGCGGCTCAATTGCCGCGATTATGCACGCATTGATTTCCGTGCCGACGCCGCTGGCAACATCAAACTGCTGGAGGTCAATCCCAACCCTGCGTGGTGTTGGGACGGAAAGCTCGCCCTCATGGCAGGCTATGCCAGTTACAGCTATTCGGAGCTTCTGCAGCTTATCCTGCAGGCGGCACAACACCGCATTGCAACGATGCACGAAACAGCAACCGGCAATAGGGGAAACACAAGAGCATAGGCATCGTTGCTAAATTGTTCCGATTTCCTAAGTGACTCTTGCGGCCCAATTACTACTCAAGCCTTTGGCGCGCCCCGGCGCCTGCAGGCCGTCGTACACTACACCAGAACCCGTGAAATGACCTGATTCCAGCGACGAGAAAATGCAAGCTCGCTGCCCTCATAGGCAGTCAGCTCCGCTCTGAGACGAAAGGTCTTTTTTGTCGCTGAAAAACGGGTGTGAGTCTCGATTCTGGTCAACCAATCATCGCGCCGTAGGAGCGTGCTCTGGATGATCTCGGCCTTTGCAGACAAGGGATCGTGCTCGCGTATGCGAAATCGTTTCAAAATCATGTAACCCACATCGAGACCAATGGCGTTGAGCCGCGCCAGCGCAGCCCCATCGAGGTCACCGCCGTCGCTGAAGATGGTGTAGACCGTTTCATCCGTTGCCGGATCGCGCTCAATGCTGCGCTCAAATGGCACCGGCCTGAGCTTAGTGTATTCTAGCGGCGGGGCCTGTTCAGGGCACATAAAGGGGGCGAGTTCAGCATCCTCCGGGCGCGGCAGTCGAATCGGAAGCTCTAGATAGCTCTTACCTGTAAAGATCGTCAAGGTCACAGGCTCGGGGGATGGCCAAACCACGGGCCAGTAGGTCGTCGATACCGCCAGGCGAATGCGATGGCCAGGCGGAAATGAGTAGGCCATATCATTGAGCTTTACGCTAACCTGATAGCGCCTACCAGGCGTAAGCGGCTTTGGGTTCTCATGGCTGACGTGGTGGGTAAGGTTACGCAGGCCATAGGTCACGCGCGTCGAGGCGCCGTCAGTGCCAACATCGTTGAGGCGCAGCGCAATTAGCCCACACGGCCGGTCAACTGCAAGCTCAAGTGTAGCGACGGGTGCGCCGAGTATCTCAAGCCGTTCGCTGAGGCGCTCGGAATCGAACGTGAGTGACTTGCCATCGTCCTCATGCTGATCAGTGGGCAGCGCGCCTCCGGCCCCGAATGTGCACCAGTCACCGGCGGCAAGCCCGACCGTCTGCGGGCAATGGAACGCCAGTGCGGTCTCGGGTGCGCCTTCGTCACCCAGCTTGCCCGGGGCGAGCGTGTAGCGTCGCGCAACGATGTGTGCCGCTGGCCAGGCGCACTCCGCCACCCAACGGCCTGGGCGCTCGTCATAAAATGGTCTTGGCGATACGCTGTCCTGCATCCACACGCGCAACATCGGTTCATCCATGATGCCGGTGTCGATCCCCTTAAGCCAATGGTCCCACCAACGCAGGACCTCCTGCAGGAAGCCGATTGTCGGTCCCGGCACGCCATCATGCGGGAAGGCATGCGCCCACGGTCCGAT
>JAKEHO010000005.1 GCA_022614965.1 Gammaproteobacteria bacterium | reverse complement strand
GCTCCGGCGCAGACCAATCGGGATGGGGATCCCTCTGGACTCAGACCAGACGAGCCTCACCTTGTCCCAATCTACCTCTTGAGATTTTTCTTGAGTCGCGTCCACAACGGCCTGAACAATAGGGGTCATATTATTCTTGTAAACCCGTTCGTCTTCATCCAGATAGGGATGTACCTCCAGATACAATTCGCCGCCCCGCCAGCCGACCTTGTAGGGCTGATTGACGATGCGTACAGGCGTGCCGACGTCAACTTGGTGAAACAGTTGCTCGATATCTTCGGGATAAAGACGGATACAGCCGTGGGTGACGCGCATACCTAGCCCGTACGGCTTATTTGTCCCATGAATGAGGTAGCCCGGAATGCCGAGGCGAAGTGCATATGCTCCCATTGGATTGTCTGGTCCGGGCGGTACAACCTTCGGCAACAGATCGCCATCTGCTGCGTGTTCCTCGCGAATGGATTCAGGCGGATACCAAGCAGGGTTGACCACCTTTTCCCTCACGCGTGTGAACAAAAAGGGAGTCGACCAATCCTGGCGACCAATACTGATAGGATATGTGATTACAACAGGTGGCTCGCCCCGCTTCGATTTGGGATAGTAGTACAAACGCATTTCGGGCATATTGAGCACGATACCCTCCCGCGGTGCCTTTGGCAGTATGTAATAGGACGGGAGAACTACTTCCTTTCCCTCGCCCGGTAACCAAGTATCAACTCCTGGATTTGCCTGACGTATCGCGTTGTAGCCCTGATTGTAGTCGCGGGCAATGTCAAGCAACGTGTCTTTGGCTTGCGCAAAGGTCATTTGAAGGGTCCCCACGATTTCATCGCCATCCGGTGGCAACATGTAGGTCTGCGCATGAAGGGAGGTGCATTGCACGGCAAAATACAGCGCGAGTACATAGCTCAGTTTGTGCGGGCATCCACGTATATCGGTATGCGTAATCAGCATTCTGTTCATTACAATGCAGCCAACATCCCCGGGCATGAGCACAGATTATTCGCATGCCCGGGCAGCTCTCCATAAAGGCCTTCACGTCCCGGAACGAGAAGGCTAACTATAGCTGCCGGAGTGTGGTTACCGCTAGTAGGAACCAGCCACCGATCAGCGCCAGCCCGCCACAAAGGGGATAGCTATAATATCCGTTGGGCCTCTTGGACCGCTAAGATGTACAAAGGACCTGGGAACAACAAAATTCCGACGATATATGTCCACCCCTCTGCATGCAACATGCGGGAGCAAGGCGACGATTGTCCAAACAGCCCAACAAATAACAGGGCAAATCCATGGATGCACTATTGTTATACACCGGTCTGAAAGATGGCGAGCACTTCGTCGGAATAGTGATGTCTAAGACCATGGGCAGCCAACGCGCCGCATGGCACGGCTAGCCATCCCAAGATGCGCCCCAAGCAGACAAATAGCTTCGACATCTACGAAATGTGGTCACATAGACGATTGAGAGTGACATTTAAGAGCTGCATCACAAGATGATAATCCGCGCTGGCCCCAATTAAACGCCACTCTATGCCAGCATGGTAACAATAATGGTAACAATAAAAGCGATTACGTCATGCGCCCACTGCTAATTGCCATATTATTGGCCGTGCCGCAAGGCACCCCGGCCGAACCGCTTTCCATTGGCTCACCACACAAACTTTCAAATACATATCACGATGGCGATAAGCACATGGGTATCCGCATGATGGGGGCCGTGAGTCTGTCGAAAGTATCGTTCAATGGTTTACCGGTTCAAGAATTGTCTGATCTAGCGTGGGATGACGATGAAAAAATCCTCTATGCCGTGTCTGACAATGGGCATCTCGTGCATTTACAACCGAAATTTACTGGTGACATTCTGATCGGCGCTGACCTCAACAATGCCTATCCACTACGCGATGCTGACGGCAACCCATTGCGGGGCCCCATGGCGGACTCTGAGGGCTTAGATATCATCAACGGTGCCAATGGGAAAAAGGACGACAGCGAACTCATTATCTCCTTCGAGCGTAAACCTCGCGTGCTCCGCTATCGCCCGGATGGAGCGCTGATTGATTCGTACGCGCTGCCCCCATACTTAGCGGATATTTCACATTACAGTGACAGCAATAAGGCATTGGAGGCTGTGACGATCCACGCGAAGCTTGGTGTACTAACGGGGCCAGAGCGACCGTTCAAAAACTCTGAACCTCGTATGATGACCATCTATTCGCTGGATGGCCACCAATGGAGCTTCCCCCCCTATGATCCGGAAAATGGCGCTCTCGTTGGGCTCTCAGCGACAGACGACGGGTCAATTCTCGTACTTGAGCGCAGTTATTCTTTCATATTTCAACCCGTCACCATCGCCCTCCGCCGTATACGCCTTCCCCCGGCCGAGGCCGGAAACGACCATATATCGGTGGAGGAAGTCGTCCAGTTCGCTACGCGTGATCAACTGACCATTGATAACTTCGAGGGCCTGTCACATCACCAAGGAAACCGCTTCTTTATGATTAGCGATGATAACAACAGCGCGATCCAGCAAACCCTCCTCGTTTACTTCGAGATACTCGCCCCATCAGAGGCAAAGGGCGATTGACTGCCACCTATTCCGCGCGCTAGTGCATGGCAGTATCCCGGGATATGTCCGGCTGGCCATTACGGTGCCATTCTCCCCACGGTTGCACGCCTACTTTCCTCTGCAACTGCGCCTTCGAGGGTTGACGGAGCAGAAAAAGTACGCAACTATGTGAAAAGTTGGATGCCTAATACAAGAGTTCTGGTTATCCTTGCGAGTGGTAACCTTAGTGCGCGTGCCTTGCGAGGCGATAGCGCGTAGAGACAATTTGATAAGGCTATGGACCAACCATCCCATTACAATAACGCGCCTAATCTTATCTTCATTTTGCTGATCATCACGGCAACCAGCAGCGCGTTGGTGCTCGGATCGTGTCAGTCAATACCCAATACGGACCCAGAAAGCGAGCTGATCGCCAAAGGACGCGATATTTTCTTTAATGAGACGTTCAATGGGAACGGAAGAACCTGTGGCACATGTCATCGGGAGGAAAACAACCTTACTATTGATCCCGCCTTCATCGCGACCCTACCGGATGACGATCCGCTATTTGTTGCCGAATTCGAACCTGCCTTGAAGGAGAATTTTGAGAATCCCCGGTTGATGCGAGAGTTTGGTCTAATTCTTGAAAACCTTGACGGATTTGACGATCTACCCAACAAGTTCACGCTGCGTGGCGTACCGCACACCCTCGCCCTTCGAACGTCAATCGAGAGCCCCCAGGGCCCACGAACCGGCTGGTCAGGCGATGGGGCACCGGGTGACGCATCGCTCCGCTCTTTCGCCACCGGGGCAGTCATTCAACACTTCACCGAAACACTCAATCGCATCCCAGGAGTCGATTTTCGCTTACCCACAGATGAAGAGCTCGATGCGTTGGAAGCATTCCAGCTCTCACTCGGGCGCCAGAAGGATCTGATGCTGCCGCTGCCGTTGAAAGGTACTGTCGCTAAGCGCGGCCAGGAAATCTTTCGTGATAACTCGCTAGGCAAGTGCAATATTTGCCACTCCAATGCAGGCGCAAACGCGAGTTTTGGCGGTCAAAACCTGGGCAATGCAAACTTTAATACGGGCGTCGAAGAATTGCCGGACCAGCCACAAGATCTCACCGGTGAACTCGTCCCGCCCGATGATGGGTTCGGGACACCGGGCGACGGTACATTCAACACACCTCCCCTCGTTGAGGCGGCCGACAGCGGACCGTTCTTTCACAACAACGCCATCGAAACCATTGAGGGGGCAGTCGCGTTTTATGACGGTGAGTCATTCAACAACTCACCTTCCGGGCGTTTTCTTGCGAGCATTGATCCCGATGGCGTGGGGATCGAGCTGGATGGCACACAGATCGTGGAGATCGCAGCGTTTTTGCGTGTCATCAACACGCTGGAAAACATCCGGCAGAGTATTGAATCCCTGGAGCAAGGAGCGCAAAACGGCTTTGCGATCCGCAACGCAGCTAGGCGCGCGTTCGGGGCGGCGCTCAACGAAACAAACGACAGCATCAGAGTACTAGAAGGTGGCGGCCTGCATCCCGAGGCCGTCGCCCATCTGCAAGAGGCAAAGCGCTTAACTGAAAGAGCCGCGCGCCGGTTGTTCTTCAGAAAGCGGCCCGCGGATGCCGCCATTCGCGAGCTGCAAGCCGCCAGGGAGCAGATGGTCGAGGCCTCTTAGAGATTTTAGACTGTGAAAGCCTGGACAACAGCACACGGGAGGAAAACCTATATGCAAAAATCCTTGATCGGCCTCGGATTTACGATGGCGTTACTCTGTGGCGCATCCTTCGTGCATGCTGAGCGAGAAACTGAGATGTTTATTCCGATTGGACAATCGCCCGGCCTATCGGACAAGCTCACCATAATCGGTGAAGTGCAGGCCGTCAGCGCCGACGGGCAGACAATCACGGTGGGCACACCGTCTGGTTCCCATGGGGCTACACTGACCGAGCGCACCAAGATCTGGTTAGATCGGTCCACAGTAAAGTTGACCAATCTTTATGGGAGTTCATCGGACGTTCAAATCGGTAGAACAGTCGAAATTGATTATGAAAACCATACGCCGAATGGTTCTGCCAGATGGATTAAGGTCAAGATAACGGAGCCGTAGCATCAAGAACCAATTTTTTCCAAAGGGTAGATCGGCGTCTATACTGGCAGACCGTCGGCCATTTTTAAATAGATGAATCTAGCACCCGGGATGCCGATTCCTGGTTTGCTAACGCGGAATCATAACAATGCTAAGATCCGTATTTCGTGTGGTCGAAGACATTGAGGAGGTCTATCTCTATACGGATGAACTCACATACGAAGAAGATGTCGTTCCCACGATCGTTAATCATAAACTCCACCAACGTCTCAAGATAAAAGGCTATGAAGGTGCGTTTACCGTATTCAACGAAACGTATCTATTTGTCTTTGCTACGAGCCTGTTATCAAATACAAAAAAATACTGGGTCAATCTGACATACCTTGACCCCAATCCAAAACGATACCTTCGGATTGCCTGGCCGTGGCTGATAACTACGTTGACATTGATCGGAATAGCCGGCTTATTGTTTCTGTTCCGGGACACGTCGATTCAGCCTTTAGGCCTTAGGCCCACTCTGCCTGTTATGCTTCTTCTAGGTGCTTTGACCCTAATCTCATTCTTAGCGCTGGTATACCGTTCAGAGGACAAATTAGTGTTTTGTAGCCAATACGGCAGAACCAACTTGATCGAGCTAGCATACAAAAATCCAAATTCCATGGAATTCCAGAATTTTGTCAGGGAATTAGTACGCCGTATCGCGCAAGCGAAAACAGAAAGTCTGCAAAAGGAGTCGGAGCGACTCGCTGGCGAATTGCGAGAACATCGGCGTCTGCGCGACGTGAGGATATTGCCCGAGAAAGAATACGAAAGAAGCAAAGCTAACATCCTCAGTTACCATCCCAAGTCTAATCCGACATCGCGGATCAACATTCATTAATGTCCCGTAGCTACAAACAGAGACATAATACATAGTAGCTTGATGACTAAAGCTTGACGTTACCACTTCGATTTCCTCCGGCTGCCACCGACAATCCTCAGTTTATTAATATCCGTATGAGTCAGCAGCGATCCTACGAAAATCTGAGGGAATAACGCCTGCTCCGCTAAATGATGTTACTTGTAATGCAAATAGCCATTTATGAGGTACCATTCGTTACTTCTCATGAGAGAATTCTGTAATGCTTCTGCTCTGACAGGGGTCAAATTTGCATAGGTGATGTTACCTACATTTCTTTCATCGATCCTCGATGGAGTACAGAAGATAGATACCTCATAATGCAAGCATCGAGGCTAAAGCTGCTGCAAGGGATGCCTGTCTTCGGCGGCATCAAGGAAGATATATTGACCTTCGTTCTTGATCTGTCGCCCATTGTCAATGTTCCCAAAGGAGACTTTTTTTTCCGCGAAAATGATAAAGGATCTTCTATGTTTGTGTTGGAAAAAGGGAAAGTTGCGGTGTTAAAACCATGGAAAGGCCGTGATTATCTATTAAAGTATCTGGAGAGTGGAGATTGTTTCGGTGAAATGGCGCTGATCGATTTTTGCCCACGGAGCGCCTCTGTTCTCTCGGTTGAGGACTGTACTGCAATCGAACTGACAACCAGCACTTTATATAGACTTTATGAGATGGATCTCGAACAATTCACAATGATCCAAATGAACATGGGAAGGGAGGTCACCAGACGGCTTCGCGAAGCAGATGATCAATTATTTCAAGCCAAGGTCGAAGCGAAACTAATAAATGGAAGCTACGAATTCCATTCCACCTAGGGAACAAAAGAATTGTGCTGCAATATCGACCGAAGCTTCCAGATCAACGAAGACCAACAGCGAAATAGATACCTTCCGACCAGCGAGAGAGGCTTTACTTAGAAATCAATGCCGAAAATGAGCCGCGTTTGGAAGTTAGCTTCACTACCAACGCTAGTTACTTGGAACGTTGGGGTGAGCGTAACCCACCACTCGTGTCCGCGATAAGCGATGTTCGGGCCAATATACAAAACATTATCTTGCCAGTCAGACCATTCTTCGAGCTCGATCTCGTGGATGAACTCGATGCCGACGCGCATACTCGAGGTTAATTCATAGCTCGCGCCGAGCGTGTTTTCAAAGACGCCCTTGCTCTCCGTATAGTTAAAATTATCGCCTTCCCACTCGGCCTCCAACGTGCCGTTCCATACAAAGATCCATGGTCCGAGATCCTTCTGCAGAATCAGCCTGGGTTCCAAGGCCAGCAGTTTGTCCCCGACCTTGATCTCACCATACAGGGCAAATCCAAACGGCTCGGTTCTAGGATGGGCCAACTGATAGATCGTTTCCACGGCGACATCCCGAAACTCGGCCCCGTCATCAACGCTGCTTCCTTGCTGGTAGCGCCAGTCCGCATAGAAGGCCACTTGCCAGCGTTCGGTGACACCAAGCTCGAGTTCGTGGCGGAAGTCAAATCGATCGAAGGTAGGATCCGCATCCTCGTCCGCCTTCCACGTGACCCACTGTGCGTATTCTCGCTCGTCCTCCTCGGCGACGGTGGCCTCATAAGGAAAGGTGAAGGCGCGCGCCGCATAGACCGCTTCCGTCGGGAGAGAAAAAACCACAATAAAGACAATCCGTTGGCCAATATTGATCCAGTGGGGACGAGTTTTTACCCACATTATTCTTCGCTCGCGAAGCTTTGTTGAGAAGATAAATCGTATTACGAATGAGATGCATTTGTAAATAGCCTCGACTCAATTTCCGCACACAACGCGGCACGCTCACGGCCACCGCCCTAGCCGCCCACCCTTCCCGTCCGACCTACCTGTGGCACCCAAGGCAGCACCATCCCTCACCTTAAGCGATATCTGGAAAGGCGCGGTCGATATCACAGCTCGGGAAGGCCTCTGCGCACACTGCCATGAGAACCATTCGCTCATCAAGCAGAGCCTAGAGCCCCCTATAGCCGCAACGGCCAACAGGCCTCCAGAAGGGCCACCTCGCACGAGAGAGCTAAAAGCGCTGCCAATTCACAGTTGACCTGGGCTCCGCATAGGGTCCATAGGGCAGGCATTCACGAGGATGATCAAACCGACTTATCCACACGAGGGGGAAGTCAAACGATGCCACACCCGCGCTATCCCATGCATTAGCCGACTGGAACGCAATTTCTACGGGCCTTGCCACAAACCGATCCATTGCAAGCCCTTAGGTACGGGGATGTGACTGGTGGATGCCGGTCGCTTCGACAAACAACATCTCATCAATCAAGTCTTCAAGGGCCGCCACTTTTAACCACGGCTTCGATGACCACAAGCCAACCGTTTGACAGGATAGCGACTTGCAGGCCATTGTGCTTCAACTTGCGGAGCGTGCCGGCATGTCGGGACAACATTGCCAATGGCGGTGAGCTTGCAGGCGGTCTTCCCGCAGTTCGCAATCTTGGATGCCGAAGGCATCAAAAGCGAAATCAAGCGCATCCCGGGTCACTTGCGAAAAATCCGCATGGCGCCTCATCATATCCCAATGTTGCGCGGGCTATCTCCCCCGCAGGCTTGGCATCAGTTCCACTAAATTGCATGGCCGTGTACGGTAGTCGAGCTGATGTTGAATCAGCTTGTCCCAAGCCGTCATACACGCTCCTGTCGAGCCAGGAAGGCAAAATATATAAATGCCGTTAGTCACGCCGGCAATGGCACGCGATTGCAGAGATGAGGTTCCGATCTCGTTGTATGAGAGAATTCTGAAAAGCTCCGCGAAGCCACTGATCTCTTTGTCTAAGAGCGGTCGCACTGCTTCCGGAGTCCCGTCGCGCCCTGTCACCCCGGTACCACCAGTTGTTAGGATCACCTGAACGTCCGTGCCAGTGCACCAAGCTGCGACGGCCGCCCGGATTTGATAGAGATCATCAGGAACAATGCGCTTCTCGTAAAGAGTATGCCCTGCACTTCGCAAGCGGCTAACCAGAATCATCCCCGACTTATCCGTCTCTTCTGTACGAGTATCGGAAATGGTGAGCACGGCTATGTTCAGGGGAATGAACTGTCTTTCATTGGCACTGCTCGATGGATCTGACATTGTAACTTCCTGTAAATAACACACACGTTTACTTATTATAGAATGATAGTGTAACGCATAACCCTTGCTCTCCGTATGATGGAAAATCCGGTGCGAGAAAACGTACGCCTGGACAAGTGGCTTTGGGCTGCGCGTTTCTTCAAAACACGGGCACTGGCCGCAGTCGCGATCAGGAGCGGGAAGATCGAGCTGAATGGCGAGCGCACCAGACCCGCAAAGTCTGTACAGGCAGGCGATGAACTCAGGATCCGACGCGGTCCTTACCAGTACTTTGTCAAAGTAGTCGGGGTCTCCAGGCATCGGGCGCCTGCTGCGAAGGCCGCTTCTCTCTACGAGGAAACCGAAGACGGAATCAGAGCAAGAGAACTCGTGGCGGAGCAATTGCGCGCCCAAGCCGGTCAACGGCGCAGATTTCGCGGCCGCCCGACGAAACGGGCACGGCGGGACATCATCCGCTTCACGCGTGGATCAATCTGATTTGCCAGAGCTTCGCTACTTCAAACTGCCGGTACAAAACCCCTGCTGCCGCCGCTACGGACAAATACAGCACCCATGCTTATCCCGCGCGTTGCCATGAACAGGAGAAAGGCGAGCCAAAGGCCATGATTCCCTAACGGTTGTAGCAGGTACCACGCGGGCAGGTACACTAAAAATACCGATAACAACATAGTGTTTCGCATCTCGACAGCCCGCGTCGCACCAATAAATATCCCGTCGAGCACATAACACCAAACAGAAATAATAGGTGAAAAAATCACCCACGGAAGATAATTAAGCGCTGTTATTCTGACTTCTTGTATATCGGTCATGGCAAAGACGAGCCACCGACCGAACAATGCGAACACGATCGTGAACAGAATGGCGCCAGATCCTGCCCAGATTGCCGTGATCTTGATGGCCCTAGCGAAGGCATCGTACTGACGAGATCCTATCGCTCGACCAACAAGGGCTCCCACCGCATGGGCGAATCCATCCAGAACCAAGGCCATCAATGCCTGAAAATTAAGAAGGATCGCGTTTGCAGCCAGTATGACGTCGCCTTGACGCGCACCCTGAGCAGCAAAAAATGCAAACACGAAGATTAACAATAGAGTTCGATTAAAGATATTGTGGTTGATAGAAAGCATTCGTTTCAGCGTTATGCCGTCCTTCAACCTGTTCCACCGCCATAGGCCTGGGTAATATTGGAGTTCTCTACTTACGAGTAATAGGCCAAGACCAAGACCAACGTACTTGCCCAGCAATGACGCGAATGCCACGCCCCTAACGTCAAGGTGCAACCCAATCACAAATACAAAATCGAGCACAATATTGACGAGATTAATACATAGGATTATCAGGAGTGGACCGCGGGCGTTCTGCATCCCCAAGAACCAGCCGAGGATAACCAAGTTCGCAAGTACGGCAGGAGTGCTCCAGATCCTCACCCTATAGTAGTCCCGGGCATAGGCTTCGACCGGGGTACTGCCATTTAAGAGCCAATTGGCGATATCAATAATGGGGCGTTGTATGATGAGCACGACTACAGCGAGGACTGCACTTAGCATCAGGGCCTGTCCCAAAGCAGTACGCACCCCCTCCGCGTTGCCTTCGCCGTGCGCCTGCGCAGTGATCCCGGTTGTTCCCATCCGCAGAAAGGTCAGGCCCCAGTACAGAAAGCTGAACACCACGGTTCCAATCGTTACCGCACCAAGATAATATGGCTCGCTGAGGTGGCCTACTACCGCGGTATCCACTATGCCTAAAAGCGCTATAGACAGGTTCGACAGGATCATTGGTCCGGCCAATCGCCATAGGGCAGCTTGGGCGGATAACGTTGCAGGGTGAAGTCGAACTAGGTGGTACACATTGGCACGGAATAGCCGGTGGTCATGCATGTATCTTCACGGGCTCCCCCCACCTACCCTCAAAAAATGTATCTTGTAAAGCTCTTCGCCTGCGCTCAGCCAGTTCACGTTCCTTAAGCTCCGCCGGTATCGCCTCGCGCGATAGTTGATAGCCAATAGCGATCATAGCCATGCAGCCGTACTGTTCCGGTACCTCGAACGACGCTCGGACCTTATCGGCGTCAAAGCCTCCCATCTGGTGAACCATAAGGCCCATCGCCGTGGCTTGCAGGCAAAGATTTTCGCTGGCGGCACCCGTATCGTATTGTCCCCAGCGGTTCGGTTTACCATTTCTGGCAAAGGTCGAGCCTGCGAGCGCCAGCATCAATATGGGTGCATTTTTGGCCCAGACCTGGTTTCCCTCTGCGAGACATTCGTAGGCCTTGGTCCATCCGTTTGCATCGATGTATTTGTCCCAAATGATGTAACGCCAGGGCTCATCACCATAACAGGAAGGTGCCCACCGGGCTGCTTCAAGCAGCGCAACAAGTTGTGCCCTGCTGATGCGTTTATCAGCATCAAACGCACGCCCGCTCCAACGCCGAGCGATTAGATCGCTGATCGGCACTTGTGAATTGGCAATTTTGTCAAACATTTGTGTCCTTAGTCAGTTAATATTAAATAGCGACGGCATTATATTTCGAAACTACGACCACGCACAAAACGGGCAGACATGCAAGGACAACAGATCTACCAGGCGATATCGGGTAACATTGGTAAAGTCATTAGGGGCCAGACCGCGGCGATCAGAAAACTTGTGGCCGCCTTCATTAGCGGAGGCCACGTGCTATTAGAGGACGTACCGGGCACCGGAAAAACAACATTGGCAAAGGCCCTTGCGCGCTCCATCGATGCCAAGTTTCATCGCATTCAGTTTACCCCCGACTTGCTTCCGACGGATATTCTGGGCGTCTCCATATTCGATCAAAGAGACCAATCTTTCCATTTTCATCCCGGCCCAGTATTTACCAACATTCTGCTGGCCGATGAGATTAACCGGGCATCGCCCCGGACCCAGTCGGCCTTACTTGAGGCCATGTCAGAATCCCAAGTCAGCATCGATGGAACGATCCGGCCGCTCGACGAGCCGTTTTTCGTCGTAGCTACGCAAAATCCAATCGAGTTCCACGGTACCTATCCCCTGCCCGAAGCACAGATGGATCGCTTTGCCATGCGATTTAGCCTTGGATATGTAAGTCCGGAAGATGAAGTAGCTATCCTTTCGGATCAAAAGATCGCTCATCCCATTCACAGCATTATGGCATGCGTGAGTAAACATGACGTCATTGACCTCAGGCGGAAGGTCGCTGACATTCGCATAAGCGATGAACTCAAACATTATATTATTCAGATTATTCGCGCCACGCGCAGTGCCAAGGGAGTGCGCAACGGTGCCAGCCCGCGTGGATCTCTCGCATTGATGAAGACAGCACAGGCGCTGGCGCTTTTCGACGGAATGGAGTTCGTGACCCCCGATCACGTTCTGGAAGTTGTGATCCCTGTTATCACCCATCGCCTTGTAATGGACCTCGAAGCGAGGTTCTCTGGTATCACCGCAGAAGACGTAATTCGCGATACGCTTAAATCAGTTCCTGTACCAACATAACGTGATGCGGGATGATTCCAGAGCCCGGAGTGCACGCGCTATAATACGACCCTTTCTGTTACGAAACTTTGGACTAGTCTATCGTCTTAGCCAATGGATTCGGCGCCGGTTTACGCCGGCGGGCATGCTAGTGCTTGGGGGACTTGTTGCCGCGGGCGTCTTCGGAATTGACACGCGGCGCACGCTGGCATTTCAAATCTTTGCACTACTGTTTTCACTGCTGGTTTTATCTATCGTTACGGCTATGACGTTCCGGTCACGTTTTCGTGTCCATCGCCTGCTCCCCGAGTTCGGCACCGTTAATCAACCGCTCACGTACCGGGTCATCGTAGAAAATCTCAGTCACCGTCCACAAGCGAGCCTGCGCCTTCTTGAAGAGCTTAGGACGCGCCTACCGGCATATAACGAATTTAAAGCAGCCCGGGATCCATCCAAGGAAAGGCGAAACTGGTTTGACCGCTACGTCGGGTACCCGCGCTGGCTTGAGCTCGTCCATCGAAATCGAGGCGCCGCGATTCAACCGATTGATCTCGATGTTCTGGCCCCGCGCGAGGCTATTGAAGCCCGGATTGGACTCACTCCCGTACGGCGAGGTTACTTGGAATTTTCACGGTCGGTCATTGCAAGGCCCGATCCATTCGGCCTATTTAATGCTTTTTACGCCACGGAAAACGTGCAGTCTCTGCTTGTGCTTCCAAAGCGCTATTCAGCACCGCCCATCCAGCTACCGGGTAAGAGAGCCTATCAACATGGCGGCATAAGCCTGACGGTTTCAGTAGGCGACTCACAAGAATTCACTTCTCTGCGCGACTATCGTCCCGGTGATCCATTGCGGCGGATCCATTGGCGCAGCTATGCCAAACTAGGCCAACCCATCGTCAAGGAATATCAGGACGAGTTCTTTGTTAGGTATGGACTTGTGCTGGATACTTTTCTCCAAGAAGCCCACGAAGAGGTCTTCGAAGAGGCTGTCTCCGTTGCAGCATCCATTGCCTGTGCTGGCAGGTCGCAGGATTCGCTGTTAGACCTTATGTTCATCGGGACGGATGCCCATCTCTTTAGTTCAGGCCGGGGACTCGGCGGCACTGATCACATGCTGGAAGTGCTCGCGTGCGTGAGGCCATGTAGAGAAAAATCCTTCAGCGCATTGCGACAGCTTGTATTTAAGCATGCGACTAAGGCTAGCGGGTTTATTTTTATCCTGATTAATTGGGATTGGGAGCGCCAAGAGTTCATTCGCCAGATAAGGCTAGCAGGTCTGCCCATCCTAGTACTCATAGTGGCGCAATCCAACGACGCCGAGACACTTGATCCCGGTCCTATGAGACAGGTTCCGGAACAATTTTGTGTATTGGAAGTTGGTAAGATCGAGGAAGGGCTTGGCCATCTTCAACAATCCCCCATTCACTGAAACCATGAACACTTCCGTAATCAAAGCACCGCCAATGCTGCTGGCTGCAGGTCTGCTTTTCTGGGGGTGGCAGACTGATCAGATTGTTTTTTCCGTTCTCATGGCCGCAATGCTCGAAGCTTCACATTGGCTCAAGTTTCGCTGGGCAATTTCAGATCGCGAGTTTAATCGCATCTCGGACTTCAGCAGCATCCTGTTCGTAATCATCATCGTTTATCTCTTTATGACGCAATCGATCGACGGGATCTTTACCATTCTCCAATGGCTGCCGTTTATCTTCTTTCTCATTGTCCTGGCTCAAGTATACAGCCATCATGGCAGGATAAAGCTAAGTGCACTTTTTATCAGTTTGCGACGCAAGAGCGCTCAAGCTGCCGGCAGAACTATCACTGAAGTCGACCTTACGTATCCCTACTTCGTCGTCTGCCTTCTCTCTGCCAGCCTCGGTAGTCACCGGAGTCTTTGGTTTTTTGCCGGCCTGTGCTTTCTTTCTGCATGGGCGCTCTGGCCAGTGCGGCCAGGACGGTATGGCTTGCGAATTTGGGGACCCATGCTCGTCCTGGCATTTGGTCTCGGTTATATAGGACAGCTTGGTATGCAAAATCTGCAATCGGCTGTCGAAGGCATGGTATTGGCCTGGATGGATGAGCTGCTTTGGCGCAATCGCGACCCTGAGCGCGTAACGACCGCCATCGGATCGATCGGAAGATTGAAACTTTCGGATCGCATTCGCCTGCGGGTCGACGCGCCGAATAAGCTGACCACCCCCTTGTTGCTTCGAGAAGCCACCTACAACATATTCAATCTGGGTATATGGAGCGCCCATGAGCCCGCATTCACGTTCATTGATCCCGAAGTTGGCGGGACGATATGGACGTTGAATCGCGCAGCCACTCCCACACAGCGAGTCACAATCAGTACCTATCTAAAAAATGAAAAGGGCATGGTGCCTGTGCCTCATGGAACCCGTCAGATTTCAGACATCGCTGCGGTGGGCATCGAGAAAAACCCTTATGGTGCGATCATCCTCGATATGCGCCCGGGTCTCGTCCGATACCGCGCGACTTTTGATGCAGAGTCCTCCTATGACGCAGCCCCGACGCCAACCGATTTAATCGTTCCGGATCAGTATCGTGCTGAAATCGCCCAGGTAGCGACTCGTCTTGGACTCTCTGGTAAGGCACCGAAAGCCGCGGCGGAGGCGATTAAGGATTTCTTTAAGCAAAATTTCCGCTACTCGCTGATACAGCGTGGCCGGTATGCCGGGTCCACACCACTTGCGGACTTTCTAATGAATAGCCGGAAGGGCCATTGTGAATACTTCGCCACGGCAACTGCATTGTTACTCAGGGCCGCCGGGATCCCCGCACGTTATGCCATCGGCTATTCGATTCAGGAGTACAGCGCCCTTGAGTGGCAGTACATCGCTCGCGCCCGCCATGCCCACGCCTGGGCATTGGCTTATATTGGCCACCATTGGGAGGTGGTGGATACGACACCCGCGATCTGGGCGGGCCTCGAAGACGCCTCTGCCCCGTGGTGGCAGGCTTTCTTTGATCTGTGGTCGTGGGGTAGTTACCGACTCGCAGATTGGCGCTATAGCGATGTGAACAATGGGGATCCCACATCTCTGCTGTGGCTGCTCGTTCCGCTTTTCGCGATCCTCGCATGGCGCCTCTACCGCAGTGAGCGAGTGAGCCGTAGCAAAGATCTCGCACAGACTGAACCTAACCGCTGCCCACGACGCGGCGAAGATTCCCGTTTCTATCTGCTGGTCGATCGCTTAGGCAAACTGGGATTTGTTCGCCGGCAGGGCGAAACCCTGCGCGCGTGGATAGCAAGGATCAAATTAGACGGATCAACACCGCCCATCGGCCCCATCCTGGATTTGCATTACTGTTACCGTTTCGATCCAAAAGGGATCGACGCAAGGCAAAGGCAGGCTATGAATTCAATGGTCGAAACTTGGTTGGAAAAAATGAAGGTGTGATTGATGTGCCCCATTTAAACGCGATATGCCGCTTTACCAGTAGGCAAGCAGTCTCCCTTTTTCGACCTTATTCTCAAAACACGTGAGTGGCCGATCACCGATCTCGATACACTCACCTGTGGTGATGTCAAATGCCCAATGATGCTTGGGACAGGTCAACTTTGTTCCTTGCAACGCCAATTGAGGGATGTTCGTTACCTGATGTGGACAGCGAGTATCATAAACCCGAATCTCATCGCCCGTCCCGTAAATAAAGACACTACGCCCATCACACGAACGATGGGCAACTTTTCCTTTCCTGATCGAGTTAACAGGACCCACATCGTGCCAGCGGGGCTCTGCACCAAGCAAATCAGGTTGAAACTCGGGGATGTCCATCTCAAGCAAGATATCCACAGCCCAGACGATCTTGGCCAAACCCAGTACGGGGAACGCCGCCAGAAGCGCATCGAGAACTTCGTCCGCCGTGGCACCGGCGCGAAGCGCACGCGGAAGATACTGTCGAAAACCGGATTCCGTTTGCGTGGCCACCTTCGTTATCATCGAGATCAACGCGCGGGTCTTTGGATCAAGGCGCCGTCCGCCCTCCTTGAGAAACTTGAAATAGGGCTTCATCGCCTCAGGACGAACTCGAAGCAAATAATCCAACGCGTCAGTCATAAGAACACCTGTGTTGTTTCGATCAGCCCCACGCCGGACCCATAGCTGCTGCCTGCCAAAACCTTAGCTTGCACGGCCTTATGATGCAAACCTTGCTTCTATGAAGGCCTTGATCTCATCTCGAACGCGGCGGAAGGCTTCAAGCTTCTCATTCCGCGAACCTGTGGCCATGCCGGGATCTTCAAAACCGGTATGAACCTTCGCGATCCTAGCCGGAAATACAGGGCACACTTCTTGCGCATGGTCACACACCGTTACGACGTAGTCCATGTTGGTGCCGGAAAACTCATCAATGCTCTTCGAGCGTTGCGATGAAATATCGATTCCAAGCTCCTGCATGACCTCAATCGCCAGCGGATTTACCGACGTTCTCTTTATTCCTGCACTGTAGGCTTTAAAACCTGCTGCGTTAAAATGGCGTAACAGCCCCTCCGCCATCTGCGAGCGGGCTGAGTTGTGTGTACAAATAAACAAGACTGATTTCACGACGCCTATGCGAGTTGCGTAGACAGAGTTAATCCCGTCTCAGGCGATCAGTGACAGCAATAGGTGTTGGAAAGCGCAAGACGATTAAATAGGGCGAAACTATGAACGTTAAGAGCGTTGCCATCTCAATTAGATAAGAGGTCTGTTCAGCAATAAAATGCGATTTTACAGCCAACACGGCGATCAAAAGGGAAAACTCACTAAGCTGTCCAAGTCTGACTCCAACTTCCATTGACATCTCCATCGACTCGCCTGCTCGAACAAGCAGCGTCTTGAATATATAAGGTTTTATTGCAAGTACTGCAAGCGCAAGCGCCACAGCGGGAATCAACACGTCCATGAACACTCCCATGTTGAAGCTGGCACCCAATGTGAAAAAGAACATGATAAGGAAAAAATCACGCAGCGGTTTCAGCCGCTCGGTAATAAAGAGGGCAATGGGGCTAGAGGCCAGAGTGACTCCCGCGATGAATGCACCGATCTCTCGGGATAGTCCCAGAAAAGCAGAAAACTCAGCGATGCCAAGGCACCACGCGATCGCAAGCAGAAATATATATTCATGTATTTGATCGAAGCGTCCAATAAGCTTAATAAGGACAAAACGCTCGAGTAGATAACAAATGAGTAACAATACGGGCAGATACAACAACTGCATTCCGACATCTAACGCCAAGTTGCCACCCTTGCCATAGCCTTGAAGCAGCAGCAATACGGTAATCGCAATTAGATCCTGAAGCAGTAAGATACTGATAATGACCTGGCCGGTGTGCCGATGATGCAACGTTGTTGTCGGTAGCAGCTTGAGCCCGATGATGGTGCTAGAAAAAACAAAAACGATGCCAATCAATAGGGCGTCCCAACCCGAAAACCCAAAGAACCAGCCCACGGCGAAGCCAAGCAGACAAAATAGGACCGAGCTCAAGAGCGTGACTCTCAATGCCTCACCCAGCATTCGCCAAAGTTGCTGAGGTAGCAGGTCCAGACCCAAAAGATATAAAAGGAACATAATCCCGATATTGGAGATGTCTTCAACCAAACCCGTGTCGGATATCAGCCCAAAACCCCACGGGCCCATGAAGACGCCCAACAGAATATACGCCACCAGCATGGCTTGCCTAGCGTACAGCGCCAGCGTTGCAAGCACAGCCGCGCCAACGAAGATTAAAAACACCGAGAATGCCATAGAGCCAATCACAACAGTGCTCGCCAGGCCGATTTAGTCCAAGTTAAGCCCCGATCACAGCTTATTGGGCAGCCCGAAAGATGGCAACTCGGGCTTAATCGCTACTTAAGCTCTCCCGCGTCGGAAGTAGTTTGCGCTCAGGCAGCGGATCAGGCGCCCCAAAGCTTGAGCTATGGACGGGGCGAGGCCATCCCGCTCTAGGTTAACGATACGTACAGCCTGATGTCAGGGAGAGAGTTGCACTGTGCTTGTACTTTGGCTATTAAAAAATAGGTAGGGTACGTGGTCACTGCGGCACGTGGCCGATAAAGGGTTGCTCATAGCCGGTAGCGCATTCCCTAGGTTCCCCCTATTCCCGGAAGTAGGGTTTGCAGCTCATGCTGAACAACCTCTAGCCGAGGACCGTTTGTACTTCGAATCAACATTTATTTTGTGTAAAACTACGCGGGCTGGTACGATAACCAAGCAGGCAGGAATAGGTTGTAAGTTATTGTTTGTAAAGCGAGTAGCAGGGTGATTGCCCAACGGGGTTAAGTCCAATTAACTGTGTCAGCTATTAGGGGAAAATCGCGTCGCGGACGGACTTTGTAGATGGGCCTCCAGTTCTCAATTTCGGGTGGCCAGATCGACGGGGCTCGTGATTACCAGGAAGATGCCTTTCTGATCACCCACCTCACCGATAAGGACGGGGGCTCGAGCTGTCTCGTCATCGTCGCCGATGGGATGGGCGGCCACGCCGCCGGAAACGTGGCGAGCAACATGGCTGTGCAGGCCTTTAATAATCACTTTAGCAGCCACTACCCGACCGAAAAGATCCCCAAGGTGCTTAAACAGAGTATAAATAAGGCGAATAACGCAATCACAGAAACTGTGAAAGAAACACCGGCGCTTGAAGGCATGGGTTGTACGATGGTTTCTGCGCTGTTTGAAAATGGCAAGATGTGGCGGATCAGCGTTGGAGATAGCCATCTCTACTTACTGCGTGATCGTCAACTGGTCAAACAGAATGCAGACCACAGCTATGGCGGATACCTAGATCGGTTAGCTGCGGAGGGGAAACCAGTGGAATCTGGACCAGTTCTCTCTCGTAACATGCTTATGAGCGGTTTGACCGGTGACGAAATTCCAGACATTGACTGCCCTAATACGCCCGTTGAGCTTCAAGCCGGCGATCGGATCATCATCTGCAGTGACGGACTCGACACGCTCAGTGCCGGTAAAATTATCCGCTTTTCAGGAAAATCGCCAACTCCAAAAGAATGTAGTCAGGCATTACTTAAGGCTGTCGACGAGGCGGACGTACCACGTCAGGACAATACCACCATCGTCGTAATTGACGTAGTAGAAAAGGAAGAACAGGCGGCTGCGGAAATTGTGCAGGAAAAAAGCCCTGCGATCCGGGAACAGCCGCAACCCGTGCAACAGCCCGCTCCGATTACAGTTCGGGAACGACCCATCGAACAAAGACCACTCAAAATAAACGTCGGAGTTGTGCTCGGCATTGTCGGTTTTGCACTCGTCGCCAGCGCAGCGTTGACTTACTTTCTTTTCAACCCGATTCAAGTAACTGTCAGGACGGCATCACCCACTATCAAGCCGGTAGAGACGATCGAAGTAGAGCGTGCACCGGTCACTGAGCCTGAAGTCAGTCTGCCCAAACATCCTGAGGCGACAACTCCAGCACCGACTGAGCCACCCGAGACTCTCGAAAGCGAGCAGCGCGCGAGCGAAGACATCGCGATGGTTGAACAGCCCGTTAAACCTGAGCCTGTCGTTGATGTTGCAAAAGCCTTTAGAGACGCCTTTGGCGGCGGTGGGTTTGGGCCTGAGATGATCCCGATCCCTGGGGGTACTTTCGAGATGGGGAGCCCCAGCACATCGGTCAATTTCGACGAGCGGCCTCGACATGAAGTCCACGTAAGACCGTTTGCGATGAGCAAATATGAGACCACTGGCGCTGAATACAATCAGTTTGCGCGCGCCACGAGAAGGCCAACAATAAAGAGCCCTGGCGATAAATTTCCCGCAACATTCGTTTCCTGGCATGACGCGAATGCCTACGCCAAGTGGCTATCAAAGATGACCGGGGAGAATTACCGTCTACCCAGTGAAGCCGAATGGGAATACGCCGCGTCTGGCCGCCAGACCACGCCCTACTGGTGGGGTTTCGATACCGAGGAGGTTGACGCGTATTGTTTCGGGTGCACAAGCGAAATGGCGCCCCGTCAACCGACGACCGTGGGTCGCTTTAAAGCAAATCAATTTGGCCTGTACGATACGGCGGGTAATGTATCGGAGTGGGTCGAGGATTGTCACCACCCGAATTATGAGGAGGCACCCGCCGATGGAAAGGTCTGGTCCGGTGGCGACTGTTCGCTACGCATTGCCCGCGGCGGTGCATACACGAGTCCGCCACCTTCGTTGCGCAGCGCAAAGCGCGATCAATTCGACCCGAATTCGCCTTACGATTTCATCGGTATCCGCCTGGTGAGAGACATCTACTGATTGGCGGCCCTGCACTTTTTTGCGGTTGATGTGATGGTTTGATAGTTCGGCTCCGACGGCTAGCCTGTCAGCCGGTCTCGCCAGAGCCGGGAAGCGACTCCGTTGCAACTCTTCCCGGTGGCTTTCCTTAAGGCGGCATTAACCCCGATCACTGTGCCCCAGATCTTTATCTGGAGCGATCCGATCCCGCACCAATTGCTTGATCTCCTTGGATTCTGGAAAACGCTGCGCGGCTTTTCGCGAGAATACCAGTTCGCCGTCGAGGCGAACGTCAAAGACCCCATCGCGCCCTGGCACCAGGGCCACCTCGCCGAGCTCGCTCGCGAATGTCATCAATAGCTCCTCTGCCATCCAGGCAGCCCGCAGGACAAACCGGCATTGTGTGCAATACTCGATCTCAAGCCTTGGCCTAGACATCACCTTACCTTGGACCCAACAGTCACCGCTTATCTTGGTTTCCCCATGCACGCACTGCAGCGCACCTACTCGCTGGGGCGCCATTGACGAGCCACCCCCGGGCACAGTCCCCGCAGGGCTTCGAAACCAAGCCCATTCGCGTTAATCTATTAGTCTATATTAACAGGCATACGAACCAAGAGGAGTTGGCATGGCATCGAAACCCATAACTGTAGCGAGCGCCCTCATCTTCCTCGGATTGCTCAGTGCGGCACCCGTCACTCATGCAGGCGGGATCGTTTTCCATAGCGCCATTGGTCAGGGCTTTGGGTCGCACAACACGGGGATCTGCTTTGGAAGTAGCTGCTGCGCCCCAAGGGACTTCGGGAGATTCGACCACCACGGGTTTTCTCCCAGCGGCTGCTGCTTTATACCCAAGAGCGTCCTGAAACACGACCGGTTCGACCGTGGCCACCATTTCACCCCTCGCCGCTTCAGCGGATCACACAGGTTCAACCATGGCCACCATTTTGCCCCTCACCGCTTCAGCGGATCGCACGGGTTCGACCATGGCCACCATTTTACCCCTCACCACTTCAGCGGATCGCGCGGGTTCGACCATGGCCAGCGTTTTATTCGCCACGGCACGGGGGGGCGCCGCTGATCCCTGACATGGCGCAGCGCCACGTAGGAAATTGAGGGGACAATCAGAGGAGGCTGGCGGGCATCCTCATTTGATGCTCGCCAAAGGTATCGGACCGCACGGACTCGCCTGGCCCCCGAAGCCCCTCCGCTGTCGCAACGGGGAAACCAGGCAGGGCGCCTCGAACACGCTCTAGAACCTGCCTGTGGGGTATCGGCTCGCACCTTGCTGAGTAGCGGCGGGGTGTGCGCCCGTAAGACCCCACTATAAGATTCATCAGGCCACTCACAGTAGAGCACAAAGTTAGCCTATCCACCATGATGAGGACCGCGTTTAATCCCCCTCTCTCTTCAACTCCTTTCGCTTGGGCGACCCTGTTGCGCCGTGAACCGTTTCACCTCGATGCGCCATGTTCTCTGACGCACCACCAGAATCATGCAGGAGGGGCCACCGTAGGTGCGCAAATAGCCCGCAGCGCCCGGGTTGATCACCCAGGGCACCCGTTCAAGATCACATAGGAGGTGGTGGCTATGTCCATAGACTACCGCTCGGGCACTCGGATACATCGCCCGTAACCGCTGGTGCCGAACCTTGGGTGGCCCTGCCCGGTGCCCATGGACCACAACGATGGTCCCTCCGGGAACCTCGAGCGACGCTTCCCATGGGATGGACTCGAGTACGCGACGATCATCCGGTGGCCACTTGTCAGGCGTGTCGTTGTTGCCACGTACGGCGATGAGCCCGCGCCGAGGATGAAGGGCATTAAGCACCGTATTACGTCCGATATCACCCGCGTGGATCGCGTAATCACACTTAGCAACCTCCATCGCAACGCGCGCGTCGAGCGTTCCGTGCGTATCCGACAGGAAAGCCACTGTTATTACCATGGATAGCAGTTGCCCGAAAGGTATTTCATTGTGGTATCTTTAGGTCACTTACCGAATCCGGCTACCACTAGAGTGGCTAAGACACAAATGTCTCCAAGAGGCGTTGTCGCCGCCGGGCACCAAAAGACGGTGGAGGCGGCGGAGTGCATCCTGCGCGATGGTGGTAACGCATTTGATGCGATCCTCGCCAGCCTATTTGCAGCATGTATATCCGAGTCCGTGCTCGCCTCATTAGGAGGTGGCGGTTTCCTCCTTTGCCACACCCAACACGGTCAGAATGTCATCTACGACTTTTTTACACAAACACCCATTAGAAAAAGGCAAGCGGCTGAGTGCGATTTCTATCCAATCCGTGCCGACTTTGGAACCGTTACACAAGAGTTTCATATTGGGATGGGATCGATCGCGACGCCCGGAACGGTGAAAGGGATATTCACTATCTACCGGGATCTGTGCAGACTACCGATCCGTGCCATTCTCGAACCCGCCATCGGCCTTGCCCGTCAGGGCATTCGAATCAACGCGTTACACGCGTCGATCTACCGAATTATTGAAAAAATGTATCTGTCTACTGACTGTGCCAGAGCGGTTTTTGCTAACAAGGATAGCAAGGATCGCCTGCCCCGTGAGGCTGAGATCGTCCGTTATCCTGAGTTGGCTGAAACGCTGGAATGGCTGGCGGAAGAAGGCGAACGTGCTTTCTATGAAGGCGAGATTGGTCAGTGCATCATTCGCGACTGCCAGGAGAACGGTGGACATCTGACGGGTGAGGATCTGAAGGCGTACCGGGTGGAGCGGCGTAGGCCTTTAGACATTACCTATCGCAATGCTCGATTATTCACTAATCCGCCCCCCTCATTCGGCGGGACACTGATGGCATTCTCCTTAAAGCTCCTTGAGCAAACTGATCTCCATGCGCTCCTTTTTGGCTCGGTACCCTACCTGCAGTTGCTGGCAACGACGATGGCTTCGACCAACAAAGCAAGGATCGAAAGCAAGTTGGCGGATACCATCGAAAGCACGGGCGCAGAAGCCTTGCTGAACGAAGAACTGTTGCAACGTTATCGAAGGGACGTCTTGGGGCGAGCGATCTGCCTGAGGGGCACAACCCACATGAACGTAATCGACGGATACGGAAACATGGCAAGCCTGTCGCTGTCCTACGGTGAGGGCTCCGGCTATGTCGTCCCTGGTACCGGCATTATGTTAAATAACATGCTTGGCGAGGAAGATATCAATCCTCACGGGTTCCATCGATGGCCACTCAACTCCCGGATGTCCTCCATGATGTCCCCAACCCTGGCAATCACCGGTAACGACGATATCATCGTGACTGGTTCCGGTGGTTCGAACAGGATACGAACTGCGCTGCTACAAGTGTTGATTAATCTGATTGATTTCGATATGGCCGTCGATGATGCTGTCGAAAGCCCGCGCATCCATTTTGAAGATGGGATGCTTAACGTTGAACATGGATTTGATCCCAAGCAAATCGATCAACTCATAGTCTTGTTCCCCGAACACAGGGTATGGTCGGAGAAGAATTTATTCTTCGGTGGGGCTCACACAGCGGTCTACCACTTGCGACGTAAAGCGTTTAGTGGAGCTGGTGATCCGCGTCGCGGTGGGGTTTCCGCCGTCATCGGATAAAGGCTTTGAGCCTTCGCATCAGTTAACCGCTTAGGATTTACGTCCAATCGAGAAATAAGTAGTGGCACCGCTTTCTAACCCCGCAATCAGGTTGATTTGTCTAGCGTATCGATAGGCGATCGCAGATACCACAACACGAAGAGCCCGGGTAGCGCCACGACAAAGGTCACCGAAAAGAAACTCACCCAGCCGATCGCTTCTACGGCATAGCCGGACGGTGGACCAACAAATACGCGTCCGAGCGCAGCGAGTGCAGTCAACAAGGCGAATTGAGTCGCCGTATACCGATGATCGCAGAGCGCCATCAATAGGGCCACAAAAGCCACAGTACCCATGCCGCCCGCGAAGTTTTCAAAGGCCACAGCGAATGCCATGAGCCAGTAGCTATTGCCCACCCATGCAAGAAGCATGAAGCCCAGATTCGACACAGCCTGTAGAATTCCAAAGAGCAGAAGGGATCGAAACAATCCCAATCTCACCATGATTGCGCCTCCGGACAAAGCGCCAATAAGCAGTGAAGCGAGGCCGAGTCCCTTGTTGATCAGCCCAACATCCGACAGAGTGAATCCCACACCGCGGATCAGAAATGCTGTTGTGAGGGTACCGGCGAAGGCATCGCCCAACTTGTAGAGAACGACCAGCACGATCAGCCAAACGGCGCCTGGGCGTGACAGGAATTCTTTGAACGGCTGGGTGATGGCATCAGCAAGCGTCTCAGGCGGCCTCACCTCCCACGCCGGATCGGGTCCCACAACGGTCCCTACAAGCCCAATGGTGACAAACCCGGCCATGACGAGATAGGTCGCCTGCCAACCAATCTGCTCTGCCATGATGAGGGCCAGTGCACCGGCGAGCAGCAGCCCCACACGGTAGCCCGCCACAAAGACCCCCGCACCAAACCCCCGTTCGACAGGCCGTAATATGTCCGCCCGATACGCGTCCACGGCAATATCCTGGGACGCGGAAAGGAAAGTCACGGCCAGTGCCACGAGGCCCAATGCCACCGGGGCATGCTCCGGCGAACCGTAAGCCATGACGCCGAGAAGGAACATCAGCCCGAGCTGCGCGAGGAGCATCCAACCCCGTCGCCTGCCCATCCACGGGGGTACAAACCGATCCATCAGCGGTGACCAGAGGAATTTCACGGTATACGGCAGGCCGACCAAGCCAAATATCCCGATGGTGCGGATATCAATGGCGCTAACAGTCAGCCATGCCTGCAGTGTGCTTGATGTCAGGGCCAAGGGAAGGCCGGATGAGAGGCCAAGTAACGGCATAATCCCAATCCGTCGGTTCAGAAAGATGGTCTTCCCTGGAGAATGTTGACCCACTACCTTACCCCCCGCCGTTGCGATCACACACCCGTTATCCCCACAAGAATGTTCCGCGCACCTTAACGGCATGTGGATCTCATGTCAAAATCAAGCAGTCATTCCCTGACTGAGAGACGCGGTATTCCTTCCAGAGAAGATCAGTGGGCAAGGAAATCGAACGAAAGTTTTTGATCAAAAGCGGCAGTTGGCGTCAACATGCTTCAGAGGGGATCTGCTACCGTCAGGGCTACCTCGCCAACAATGATAGATGTTCCATCCGCGTACGGATGGGTGGCAACCAGGCTTTCCTCAATCTAAAAAGCGCAACGCTCACCGTCACGCGAACGGAGTTCGATTATGCGATCCCTTTAAAAGATGCACAGCTGTTATTGGAACATTTCTGCCCTAGGCCCCACATCGAAAAAATCCGTTATACCGTCCGATTTGCGGGATACAGATGGGAGATCGATGTCTTCGAGGGAGAAAATAAAGGCTTGATCATCGCTGAGATTGAGCTTCGGGATGTCAATGAATCCTTTCCGCGGCCGGACTGGCTCGGTGAGGAGGTCTCGGATGATCCTCGCTACTACAATGTGTGCCTTGCAAAGCATCCGTTTAAAGACTGGTAGGCCCTGTGCGCGACCCAAACGCCACAGCCCAAATAAATCACCGAAAGCGGGTGCAAAGGGCTCCCGATCCCACCGATGACAAAGCCAGCCCCCAGCAGCAGCCGTAGCATGCCCACCCTGCGAGGCCCTACGGTTTCAAGCCATCTGAAAGCCCCACTTCCGCGCCAAAGGATACGGTCGGGGAGAGGATTGCCCAGGGACCGGGAAAATGGCTCTGCAGCGGATGCTCCGTTGAGGCTGGCGTTCCTGTACGTAAAGCGCCCAAGCCTCGGCCCATTACGCTCATCCGAGCGCAATGTGACCTTCGATAGTGGTGCTTAGACCGATCTCGCCGATCTCGAGGCGCATGGTAGCCTTAAGCCGCTCCTGCCCGCGGATCCGCCCGGCTTTTAACGCATCACGCACGGCCACCTCGATCTGGCGTTGCGACGTCACACCAACATGCTTCAAAAATTTCCGTATCTCCATATTAAAGGTGTCTTCATTCATGGCCATCTCCCATTCGATCCAGAGCTTGCCTATCCTACCGATCTGTGCAGCGAACGGACAGATCGGTATGCTGTGCAGCGTCCTGCCATGGACCAAATATGGCTAAAGGAACCTGTCCCAATGTCGATCACGGCCCCATGCCTTCTGAGGGGCGATTTCATATGGGCACTGCGTCCTTAACGTGGTACTCAAAAAACCTCACCAAGCCTTTCACGGGGTTCGCCCGCCCTCTGGCGAACGTTCTCTTCATTGCCGCGGCGATGTTCCCAGGGATACCGGGGTATGCGGATAACACCACGCTGCGCCTCGCCACCACCACCAGCGTCGATAACTCGGGCCTCTTACCAACCCTGATCCCGGAATTTGAGCGGGAGAGCGGCTATCAGGTCCACGTGATCGCCGTGGGAACCGGCAAGGCCATCCAGCTGCTGCGCAACGGGGATGTGGACGTGGTGATCGTGCATGCCCGCGAGCAGGAAGATAAACTCATTGCAGACGGCTATGGTGTCGATCGCCACGACGTCATGCATAACGACTTCATCATCGTCGGTCCAATGAACGATCCAGCAGGCATCGCCGGCCTGACCGCTGCAGTCGATGCCTTGCAGCGCATCGCAGACAGCCAGAGCCTATTCGTCTCCCGGGGCGACGAGTCAGGAACCCACGCCCGCGAAAAGCAATTGTGGGGGCTCGCCCAGATCAATCCCGCCGGCACGTGGTACCGCGCCACGGGTCAAGGCATGGGAGAAACCCTGCAGATCGCTGGGGAACTCGATGCCTACACACTGGTTGACCGGGGGACCTGGCTGGCCTATCGCCAAAAGAGCCCACTGACCGTGGTCGTTCAGGGGGATGAACGTTTATTGAATTACTATGGAATCATCGCCGGCAACCCGGCGAAATATCCCGATATCAATTATCAGGGTGCCACTCGATTGATTCAATGGATCACTTCAGCGCCCGCCCAACGGCTCATCGGAAACTTTACCATCGACGGTGAGCCATTATTCGTACCGGAACTCATTTCGAGATAAGCAATGAACACTCTAGCTCAGACAACGGAAAACGCACTGATTCTTCTTTTTACTGGCGATCCCGAACTGTGGAACATTATCGCCATCTCATTTAGCGTGTCGCTCCGGGCAATGCTGTTCGCGACACCCGTCGCGCTCGTCCTCGCCTTTCTGCTTGCCTACGGCCGGATACCCGGCCGTCGAATCGTCATCTCCATAATGCACACCCTGCTGGCCATTCCCCCGGTCGTCGTTGGGTTAACGGTGTATCTCTTTCTATCCCGAAATGGTCCGTTAGGCGACCTCAGGCTCTTGTTTACCCAGACCGCCATGATCATCGGGCAGATGGTTCTTTGTATCCCTATACTGCTCGCCATGGGACATGCGGCATTCCAAGGGGCTGATCGGCGGGCTTGGGAAACGGCGCTGACCCTCGGTGCGGCCCCCTGGAGGGCCATGTTCACTGTGATGCACGAGGTCCGGTTTGGGTTGTTGGCTGCCATTGTGGCTGCCTTTGGGCGTATCATCACCGAAGTCGGCAGCTCCATGATGGTCGGCGGCAACATCCTGCACTACACTCGAAACATTCCGACAGCCATTGCACTCGAGACCAGCAAAGGCGAATTCGCGCAAGGTATTGCGCTGGGGATCGTCTTGCTGTTATTAGCCATGATCCTTAACTTCGCCTTAACAGTTGTCCAGGGCAAAGGAGTCATTACGGCATGATGGACCAGGCGCGCCGTCCGCTGCTTCGCTACCACGAACTCGAGAAGCGCTTCAGTGGGGATCTCCTGTTCGAAATACCGGAATTCTCGTTACATGGAGGCGACTGCATCGTGTTAAGCGGTCGCAACGGGACCGGTAAAACGACGCTGCTTAAGATCCTGGCCGGCCTCATTGCGCCGGATAAAGGTTGGGTTGAATGTGGCGGCAAACGTTATAGCTGGCCTAAGGCCAAGGACCATTGTCGACGAAATGTGATCTACCTGCACCAGCAGCCCTATATGTTTGACCGCAGCGTGGCGGCAAACATTGACTTCGGAATGCGGCTAGCCGGGGTCCCGGCGCCGGCGCGTCGGCGCCGGACGGACGAAGTGTTGGCCTGGGGAGGGCTCGAGTACCTGGCAGGGCGCAACGCCAGAGTGCTGTCCTGCGGGGAGAAACAGCGCGTCGCCCTCGCCCGGGCAAAGGTCCTGTCACCGAAGGCCCTGCTACTGGATGAGCCGACTGCGAGTATGGATAAAGAGGCCTGCGAAAAAGCCTATTTTCTAATTAAACGCCTACAGTCTGAAGGAATTGCGATCGTCATCGCTGCCCACGAGCCTCAGGCAATCCGGCGTATTGCGAACCGACTTTTGCAACTGGATGCTGGGAAACTCATAGATCAAACAGTCTTGAAAGTGTCCGATCACGACGATGCCCCAAGAGAATGTTTCCGCGAATAAGAATGTGCCCATCGGGTGCGCGCCGACGCAGTAACAGCACCATATTGTGCAAAACTGATTTGTGAAATGCCATTTGACGCCGGTATTAAAAAGTCCGTCACGGGTGTGATCCTCGCGGGCGGGCGAGCCCTGCGCATGGGCGGGCGCGATAAGGGCCTTATCGAGCTCGGGGGCAAGCCCTTGGTGGAATATGTGATTACTGGGCTTCAACCACAGGTCGCCGAGATCATCATCAATGCCAACCGGAATCGCAAGCGCTACGCCACCTACGGATACCCGATCATCGCTGATATGATCGACGGCTACTTCGGGCCGTTAGCAGGAATCGCGAGCGCGATGCGAGCAGCGAAAACCCCGTACATTTCGACGGCACCGTGCGATTCCCCCTTTATTCCGTCTGACCTGGTCGAAAGGCTGTATCGAGGAATAAAGGAAAAGGGAGCAGAGATTGGAGTCCCGCACAATGGTGAACGCCTGCAACCGGTCTTTGCGTTGCTCGATCGGAACCTGCTATCGTCAGTTGTGGCGTATCTGGAGCGGGGTGAACGCAAGATCGATCGCTGGTATGAGCAACATCGCCTTGCCGTCGTGGACTTCTCCGATCAACCCGATACATTTGTCAATGTCAACACGCCTGAGGAAGCAGAAGCGATCGAATGTAAACTGATGCACACGAGGCAATCCTGAATCCCCAGAACAGTCAAGTCGCTAGTCCTACTGCATCAAACGAGATAGAGTCCATAATGAATCATGAGTAAGATGGGAATGGCAACGCAAGGGAGCTGCAGGGATGCCCATGATGTGCACTCCTTGCCCGTGGACGAGGCACTCAGCCGGATCATCCATGCCGTACGGCCTGTCAATGAATCTGAAACGCTACCGATTGTGAGTACACTCGGGCGAGTGCTAGATGAAGAGGTGCGTTCAGAAATCAATGTGCCCTATGCCACGAACTCCGCCATGGATGGCTATGCCGTCAGTGGCGCCGACCTGCCCGATACAGGCGAGCGCGAATTGATACTCATTGGAACCGCCTTGGCGGGCGAGCCGTTTATGGAGCCAGTGGCCCGAGGGCAGTGCGTGCGCATCATGACCGGGGCAGTCATGCCCCAAGGCACGGACACCGTTATTATCCAAGAGGAGGTGGACCAGGACGGTGACGTCCTGCGTATCCACGCTGGGCACCTCCCTGGTGAAAATGTGCGCCAAGCCGGCGAAGACATCGCCATCGGCCAGGTCATTCTCTCGCCCGGGACACGGATCATGCCTGCCGCATTAGGGCTACTCGCCTCCCTTGGCATCAGTGAGGTGAGGGTGAAGCGCCGCGTACGTGTGGCGTACTTCTCAACTGGAGAGGAGCTGCGATCGATCAACCAGCCACTGGTAGAGGGCACCATTTACGACAGCAACCGCTACACCCTGTTCGGCATGCTGATGCGTCTCGGTGCAGTCCCCATTGATCTCGGCGTCGTGCGGGATCGGCGCGACGACACTCGTCATGCGCTCCTTGATGCGGCGGCCAAGGCCGATGTTGTCATTACTACGGGCGGCGTTTCCGTAGGGGAAGCCGATCTTGTCAAAGAACTCTTGAACACGGTCGGCGATATTAGTTTCTGGCAGGTTGCCATAAAACCGGGCCGACCGCTGGCGTTTGGAGAGATCGATCACAAGCCCTTCTTCGGTCTTCCAGGCAATCCCGTATCGGTGATGGTCACCTTCTACCAGTTCGTCCAGCCCGCACTACGTCGAATCGCTGGAGAGCATGTGACAGCCCCGCTCACCATCAAGGTTCCGTGTCTTTCAAGGCTTAAGAAAAGGCCCGGCCGCGTAGAATATCAGCGTGGTCGGTTGGAAACCGATGAGGCGGGACGCCTCGTGGTACTAAAAACCGGCCCACAGGGCTCAGGGATATTGCGATCCATGGCCGAAGCCAACTGTTTCATTGTACTGCCATCACAATGCAGCAGCGTGGAGCCTGAAACGATTGTTGATGTGCAACCCTTTTTCGGATTGGTCTAAGACGGGCGGCGGGTTATCCCGGCGTAGTTTTCTCAACCCAGCGAATGCCTTCGGCCAAATATTCCCGCTTCCAGAAGGGTGCGTGTGATTTAAGATCCTCCACAAGGAACCGACAGGCCTCGAACGCCGCGGCCCGATGAGCAGACCACACCGCGACTGCAACGATAGGTTCATTGATACGGATCTCCCCGACTCGGTGGATAACCATCGTGTCAAGGAGCCCCCAGCGATCGATTGCCTGCTGACTAATCTCGGTGAGGTGTTTCTCTGTCATACCCGGATAGTGTTCCAGAACCAGTGATTTGACACGAACTCCTTCGTTGAAGTCCCGCATAGTGCCGATGAAGACGGCCGTCGCCCCGTATTTTCCCTGATTTCCGAGTGTCTCCTGGTAACGACTGAGTTCAACCCAGGGATCAAATTCAGATCCGCGAATTTCGACACGCACGGTCATCCTCCGGTCACTGGCGGGAAGAATGCCACCTCGTCGCCGTCACTCACCTCAGCATCAGGCCGTGCATATTCCATGTTCACTGCGATGAGAACATTTTCTGGCACTGGCTCGTCGGCTACCACAGCGGCCCACACCTCACGCACCGTTAACGGTCCCTTAGGCTTGATCACCTCTTCGCTGCGACCTAAGCGCTCGCTAAGACTTGCAAAGAATTTTACGGTGACCGCCATGCTCAGATGTTTCCATTTACATTACGATACATTAGCTCGTATCATTTAAACAATCTAAATAGCAGATGCTAGTTACGGTTAGTTAACATTTAAGTTTACATCACAGTCTTCACCTTGCTGCGCAGAGGACTTCGAGTCGAACCGGATCATCGGCACCAAAGGGGCTCATCAATATCCAGTGGCGAAATTAACCCATTTCAATCGCAAGGGGGAAGCCCACATGGTGGACGTCGGCACGAAGACCGCCACGCACCGCATGGCCGTCGCTGAAGGGCTCATTACGATGCATCCTGACACCCTTAAGTTCATCCGTGAAGGGGGTCACAAAAAAGGCGATGTCTTGGGCACTGCCCGCATTGCAGGGATCATGGGGGCAAAAAAGACAGCCGACCTGATCCCACTGTGCCACCCACTCGCGCTTACGCATATTGAAATTGACTTGCAAACCCGGCCTCAAGAAGACTGTGTGCATTGCCTGGCCCGCGTACAGACCTACGACCGAACCGGCGTCGAGATGGAGGCCCTCATGGCGGTGCAGATCGCGTTGCTAACAATCTACGACATGTGCAAGGCCATGGATCGTGGCATGGCGATCGAATCAGTCCGCCTTGTAGAAAAGGCAGGTGGCGCCTCCGGCACATGGCGACGCAAGAAAGAGCGTTAGCGCCATTGCCCGAAGGGGCGTTATGCAGCCCGCTAGACCCTAGGGCGAGGCGCCGGTCGTTGCCGTATTACGTTAATCGTACTTGAGATATTTGAAACGTGGATCATCCGGTGTTCCCTCCAACGGACTTCCCTCCTCAATACCCGGCTGCCACATGATGACCTCTTCCATCTTTTTCGCCAGCGCAAAGTCCTTGTCCGAAATTCCCTTTGCCGCATGGTTCATCAATTTCACGATGACAAACGCATAAGACGCTGTGATATCCGGATGATGAAAGGCAGCTTCTGCGAGATGTCCCACGGTATTGATCACCATCAAGGTGCCTTTCCATCCGCTCGTCTTGTATTTTCGGCGGATCCAACCGTCTTCAAGATACCATTTTGGTAATTCCTCTTTAAGTTTTGCTTCCACCTCCTGATCCGTATAGACGCGTTCCTCTTTAAGCTCTCTCATCTTGGCCATAACCACCCCCTCCTACCGATGAGCAATAGACTGTGTAAGGGACTTAATCATCCTACAACGCATCGCAGCGCTTCGGGTTGAACACTCGCCTCGTTATCTGGATGCGATACAGTAATTGTAGCCCCCGCCATACGCATGCGTGCACGTATTGCAGCGACAGCTGCTGCATCAAGAACTCCATCCCTCTGCCGGTGGGTACACAACGCACCGCGAAAGCCCAGATAGTCAGGTTTCAGTGCTAAGAGCGGAGCAATATCATCCAGGCCGAGCGATCCGGCTAGACCACACACGAGGTTGCAAGCTCGCGCCTCACTCACAAATTCCTGCAGCTCATCATCAGGCATTTTCTCGCGAAGTGAGCCCTTGCCTTTTTGGGCTGTATCGAGCATTACGCCCCAAAGGCCGGCATCTTTCAGGCGCATCAAGGTGCTCATGCAAGCGTCAAGGTCCGCAAACAATACGGCAACGATCCGTACCCCACGACGGGCTTCCATACGCAGTCCATCCAGCAGATCAGATCCGATGTGCCGGGCGAACAATCCGACTTTTACGATATCCACACCGATCGCGGCCGTATCGGACAGCGCCGGTACCACGATCTCGCGCTCCATGGGCAGGTCGCCGACAGTGGCACTCACCAGCCGCCGTCCTCCAACGAGGCGGACCACCTGCCGGATAAGCTCTTTAGCCACCGCCCCAAGCGTACCCTGCCTAGGGTCTTTCAGATCAATGATGTCCGCACCACCCTGTAATACAATGCGTGCTTCATCTGCGGTAGCGACGCTCGCCAGCATGCCTGTCATGCCGCATCTCCCTCGTTCGCTTCACCGCGTCTGAATTCCCTGATCCTGTCCATCAACCACCTCCATGCCTGTCGTTCCTTCTCTCCCGCAGTCTTATCGATCGCGATCGAAAGGTAGGCGATCTCCTGATCAATCTTATCTTCAGGCAGGATTCCCAAGCGGCTTACTAAGATCGCTGCCTCAAGGACGGCGGCCTGCGCCCTATTGAATCCCTTGAATGGCGCATGGGTTTGTTGGTGCCGGACGCTGCAATAAAAGCGCGGCCTCTGCTCATTCTCCTCGATATGGCTCACTTCCACCTCCGTATGGGCAAGGGCCGCCGCAAGCCGTTCTCCATCCACCACCTCGGCCGGCACAGTTGGCCAATTCCTGCGCCCAGTGAGACACCCCGCCACGATGGAAACGTCATCGATCATATTAATGACAGCTTGTCCTGTGCGACGCAGGTTGTCGAGTGTCGCTGAGGGTTTGAATGGTGCAATGACAATATGTTTCTCCACCTCCCTGATACCCATCGGGGCCATGTGTATAGCGCCGTCTTGTCCTCTCGTGGTGATAATCGTCTCATAGATCATGGGATCATGAAGCCTTTCGTTTTCTCTTTCTTGCTTGCAGCGTTGATCCCGCCGCCTTATATGCGTACGAGGTATCAACCGCGCCTATTCCCTCCGTATGCTCAGGGGTGTCGCCCTTGTCGGCGCCGACCTGCTTGAGTGTCTCTTCTTTCGGTTTAGTAGCGCAGCCCCAGCGGAGCTCCTCGTCCTGGATGTAACGCTTACCAAGTTGCCACGCGATCTGCGCCTTGGCCAACTCCACACCCATATAGAAGGCGTGCGGCGCATCATCCTGCAACAGTCCAAGCTTGGGGAAGAGCTCAAACGGATCGATCCCGGCAACAAGACCGTCCCGATTGAAGATGTGGATCCCTTCCTCACTGACCTGCACGCGATAACTCGGGTCTCGTATTTCTCGCGCTAAGGCATTGATTTCTAATGGATCATTTGGGAACGGTTTGCGTGAATGGGTCGTCAAAAGCGAATCATCAAAGCCTCTTGGCAGGGTGTTGGCTTGGGCCGCAGCGTACATGATCCGTCTCGCCCGGTCTGCTTCGCGCACGGCAGACCGCGCATGGCCACTGACCTGGGTGGTCAAGATACTGGTAATGCGCAATTCTGAAATGATCCCCATGAGTAGCGCATTGATACCCGAGGTATCGGCATCAGTCAGTTCGGTCAGATTTCCGACGCCCATCATGATCTCTATATCGGGGTAACACTCGCGCAATGCCTGGTAGCGCAATACGGATTGGGTAAAGCCAAAGTGAATAGGATCCAGAATACTGTCGGCTATGAATCGTCTATCAATCTTCATGAGCCTTTCAATGGCTCGATATAGTGACGCCACATCGGAGGGATCCTCCGGGATCAATATCGGAATGGAGTCCACCTCGTCCGCGACCCACAGGGTACTCTCCTTCAGGCTAAGCAGATAATGGGCGCCTGCGCGCGCGCCGCGCAGCAGGTCATCCGTCTCGAGAGAATCCACACTCACTTGGAATTTCGCTTCACGCAGCGCCCCCACCGCTTCCTCCAGGTGGGGAAACGGTGTGCTCGGTAGGCAACCGAGATCAATGACATCCGCTCCGTCCCGCGCATAGGCCTTTGCCTGCTCAAGGATGGCATCGACATCCCTGTTTGGCGCATCGACGATCTCGGCGAAGATCCTTACATCATAATTGCTGAGATCAGGGGGTTGTCCTCCCTGGCCGAAGAATTCGGGTAGATCCTTCAAATCATCTGGGCCTCGAATAATTGGAACGCCTAAGTGCTGGCTCGCTATGTTCAGATCCCCTAAACAAAGTCCAGGGACCACGATGCGATCGGCGCTGCGAGCATCGGATAAGCGCCGCTTGATCATGTCTGCGGTCATCAGTGCCGCCACGCTGATGCCGATATTGTATACCTCGTACTCGAAGTCAGTCGGCTGAATGGATCCCAGAACGGATCTTAGGCTTTTCTCCGCGAGCTTACCGGTCAGAAACAGGATGTGCTGAGACATGCTCGGTGCACCTTGGGCGCTGTCACTTGCTCTGAAGGTTGAAAATAAAATGGGGGGCGCCCCTGCCCCCACTCACAAACAACGCGTGGGCCGTAGCGAGATGCCGAGTTTTCACTTGAAGATCCCCCTGCCAATGGATTTACGGTGGCAAGCTCGGCATGGTGCTCACCAAGGCATTTATTGTCACTTTTTGATTATAAGCCGCCGTTACAGGCCCGCGAAAGCATCCGACACATGCCCCGCGAGGCAACACAGGGCGAGAGCGAAGGTGGTTCATTTTGACCAGATCGCTGGCTTAGCGAGACCAGGGCGACAGTCTCTCACACGCTTCTCGAACGCACCGTGGTAAGGAGCTTTTGAGACCGACTCTCTAAGCCATTGTGTTTCAATATTTTTCTGTCCGCCTTGGCGCGCACCCTGTCCATTCTCCCTGTTGGCATAATTCGTGCACTATCCTTAACGTACCGGGAAAATTTCCCGTCAACGGGAAACGAGTACGAGGGTACCTTTTAGATTAACCCAGGATGGATCGGCCAACGAGCGATCCCAAGGCCAATGGCCTTGAAACCCTGAAACACCATGAGGAGATGAAACCATGAAGTGGGAAACCCCTGACTATAGTGATATTCGCTTTGGCTTTGAGGTAACGATGTACATCAACAATCGTTAATGTAGGTGAGATTCAGGGGCTGCCTTTCGTCAGCCCCTGAATTGTTTTAAACCTCCCTTTAGCGATATAAACAATACGAAGAGACACAATTGATGAGCTGGACGGCCCCGCAATATGTCTCTCGGTTTGGCTCGGAAGGAACCAGATATACTCCGAACCGATAGTGGAGTTTAAATGGGGTGGTAGGCGCGCCCCGTGCAAATGCGAACACTACGTTAGGTGGCATAAAGGGCCGGACCCCCGGATTGAAAACGCCACCACGCGTTGATTGAGCGTTTCAACTTGGCCCTGTGGTGGCGGTCGGAAGGGCCGCCTAAACAGGGCCAATCATTTTGAAGGATCTGACCAGAAACCACGGCTTATGCAGGTACATATATTGGGTTCAGGTGCCGGTGGCGGCTTCCCACAATGGAACTGCAACTGCAAAAACTGTCGACGACTCAGGAAAGGTAAAATACGTGCAAAGGAGCGCACACAATCATCAATTGCGGTGAGCAGCAACGGCATCGACTGGGTACTGTTCAATGCCTCTCCAGATATCCGCACTCAATTGCAATCATTTCCCGCCATGCAGCCAGGGCGCGCCGTGCGCGACACAGCCATCTGCGCCGTTGTCCTTATTGATGCGCAGATCGACCACACAACTGGACTCGTGATGCTGCGCGAGAAAGGAAGCCCGTTGGATATCTACTGTACAGATATGGTCTATCAAGACCTCACGACGGGATACCCACTATTAAAACTGCTGGAATACTATTGCGGCGTCAACTGGCATCCAATCCCGTTGGATGACGGCAAATCGTTTAGGATTGAAAAAGCAGATGGGTTGCGCTTTACGGCAGTGCCGCTGAAAAGCGAGGCGCCGCCCTACTCACCTCACCGCCACAACCCCCATAAGGGCGACAATATCGGCGTACGCGTCGAAGACACGAAGACCGGCAAAAACCTGTTCTACGCTCCGGGTTTAGGCGAGGTGGAGCCGCACGTACGCCCCTACATGGGCGAGGCCGATTGCCTCCTGGTGGATGGAACAGTCTGGACTGATGATGAACTGGCTCATGAGGGAATTAGTGATAAGCTGGCAAGCGAAATGGGGCATCTGCGGCAATCAGGCGAGGGCGGCATGATCTCAATACTTGAAACCCTCGATAAACCCCGCAAGATCCTGATTCATATCAATAACACGAATCCGATTCTTGATGAGGATTCACAGGAGCGCGCTTTACTGACCTCCAAAGGTATCGAGGTAGCGCACGACGGTATGGAATTACAGCTCTAAGCATGCGAAGCAGACAATGGGCGTTAAAGAGAGATTACCCTGGTCGCAAGCAGAGTTCGAACAGAAGCTTCGGGAAAAAGAGAAGTACTATCACATCAATCATGAGTTCCATGTGTTGATGAACTCGGGAAAGCTGGACAAAAAACCGATCCAGGGATGGGTAGCTAATCGGTTTTACTACCAAATTAGCATTCCCGTAAAAGATGCGGCGATACTCGCCAACTGTCCAGACCGAGAGTTCCGTCGCCAATGGATCCAACGCATCACTGATCATGATGGGACTGGTGGTACAGAAGGCGGTATTGAGGCGTGGTTGCAGCTCGGTGAGGCCGTTGGGCTTACCCGGGAAGAGCTATGGTCCGAACTACATGTCCTCCCGGGTGTGCGCTTTGCTATCGATGCCTATGTGAATTTTGCGCGGCGCGCCACCTGGCAGGAAGCCGCCTGCTCTTCGCTGACCGAACTGTTCGCCCCAAAGATTCACCAGCGCCGACTCGACAAGTGGCCAGAGTACTATCCATGGATCAAACCCGAGGGATACAGCTATTTTCGCAAACGCCTGAGCGAAGCGCGGCGTGACGTGCAACACGGCCTCGACATCACCCTGGATTACTTCACGACCCGCGAACAACAGGAGAAGGCGTTAGGAATTCTGCAGTTCAAGTTGGATATTCTATGGACCATGCTCGATGCGATGTGGATGGCCTATGTAGCGAACAAGCCGCCTTACCATAACGTCAAGGATGCCTAATGAGCGACGAGATGGCTGGTGACACAGTACCCGAGATTACACCGACCTTCCGCTTCCAATGGGAGGAGGCGCAGCAGTGTCACGTGATCCTTTACCCGGAAGGGATGGTGAAATTGAGTCCGAGCGCGGGTGAGATTTTAAAACGTTGTGACGGTGAGAAGACCATTGAGAGTATAATTCGAGACCTGAAGACACAGTTTCCCGATGCTAATTTGGATGCAGATGTCTACAAATTTCTGGAGGTAGCCCATGAAAACGGTTGGATCCGAGCTAAATAATCAACCTAAACCCTTATGGCTACTGGCGGAGCTGACCTACAAGTGTCCGCTGCAATGCCCTTATTGTTCCAATCCGGTGGACTTCGCCAAGGCTAAGAACGAATTATCGACCGAGGATTGGTTGCGCGTCATGCGGGAAGCACGGGCGATGGGGGCGACCCAGCTCGGCTTCTCCGGCGGCGAGCCATTGGTGCGCCGCGACCTCGAAGAATTGATCCGTGAGGCGCGCCGTCTCGGCTTCTACACCAACCTGATCACCTCCGGGGTCGGTATGGACGAGGAGCGCATTAAAGGATTTAAAGAGGCTGGGCTCGATCATATCCAGGTTAGCTTTCAAGCCAGCAGTGAAGAACTGAACAACTTTATCGCCGGCACTGACGCATTCAAGCACAAGCTGGAGATGGCCCGGCTGGTGAAAAAATACGGTTATCCAATGGTGCTCTGTTTTGTCCTGCACCGTCAGAATCAAGAGCAGGTCCGGGATATCCTGGAGCTTGCCATCACCCTGAACGCGGACTATGTGGAGCTCGCCACCACACAGTACTATGGCTGGGCCATGGTAAACCGCGATCAGCTCCTGCCCTCTCGCGAACAGCTTGAACAGGCGGAGGCCATTGCCCATGAGTATCAGAAAAAGATGAAGGGCAAAATGAAGATTTATTATGTCGTGCCGGACTATTACGAGACGCGGCCCAAGGCCTGCATGAACGGCTGGGGTGCCGTTTTTCTTACCATTACTCCGGATGGAACCGCCCTGCCCTGTCACGCGGCGGGCCAGTTACCCGGAATGACCTTCCCGAACGTCCGTGACCACAGTATCGACTGGATATGGAATGACTCGCCAGACTTTAACAAGTTCCGCGGTTTTGATTGGATGAAGGAACCATGCCGAAGTTGTCCCGAGCGCTTTAAGGATTTTGGCGGTTGTCGTTGCCAAGCCTATATGCTGACGGGTGATGCAGCGAACACCGATCCGGTTTGCGATCTGTCCCCACGTCACCAAGTCGTGTTGGATGCGATTGCGGCAGCCAAAGAGGCCGCCCAGCGCCCGGTGGCTGTGGTCAAACCACTGGTTTTCAGAAATCCACAAAACTCAAAGCGGCGTATCGCAGAGAAACAAGCCGGCGTTGCCGGAACACTCTATTGACGGTCGACGGCTCTGCCATGGCGCACCCGAGCAGATTCATCCTGTCTCTGCCACGCCCATGTTCTTGATCGCCCACGCGACATTTGCAGCCTGACGATTGGGTTTTACATCGTGCACACGAAGGATCTTCACGCCCGCCGCCACGCCAAGTGCGGTGGTCGAGCAGGTCGCGCCCACGAGCAACTGGGATTCCGACTCCCCACACACTGAACCCATAAACCGCTTGCGGCTGGTTCCTAGCAACACCGGGTAGCCGGTTGCGACGAACTGGGTGAGATTCGCCATGAGATGGAGATTATGATCCCGGGTCTTACCGAAGCCAATGCCCGGATCAAGAATGATTTGCTTCTTTCTGACCCCAGCGGCTAAGGCGGACTCTGCGCGTTGCAGCAAGAAGGCCTTGACCTCCTGAACGACATCGCCATAGGTGGGGTTATCCTGCATGGTTTTTGGTGTTCCTTTCCTATGCATCAGCACCAGGGGAACATTGTGCACTGCCGCTAGCTCAAACATCTTCTCGTCATCGCGGCCGGCTGATGTGTCATTGATGATGGATGCACCCGCTTCGAGCGCCGTATTGGCCACATCCGAGAGCGTCGTATCGATACTGATTGCGACCGTAGCCGGCAGGATTTCCCTGAGACGCCGGATCACATCGATGACCCTGCGTATCTGCTCCTTTGCGCCGACAGGCTCTGCACCGGGACGGCTTGATTCGCCTCCTACATCAATGATGTCAGCGCCTTCGTCCGTCATGGTGCATGCATGACGGATTGCATCTTCCTCCCTAACGTATAGGCCACCATCCGAGAAGCTGTCGGGCGTTAGGTTCAGAATACCCGCAATCAGCGGACCTTCACCATCCAAAATACTGCGAATTATCATGCGAGCTGCTTGGCGAATGTGTCGGTGGCCGCAACCAGGACATCGATCATGGAAGGCTCCGCCGCCAGATGCCCCGCATCAGGGAGGATGACAAGCTTCGAATTGGGCAAGCGCTTGTGCAGCAGCCAGGATGATTCCAGCGTGCAGGTCAGGTCCCGACGCCCGTGAATGAGAACGGTCCGTACAGGCGGGATCTTATCCGCCTCGCGCAGCAGCTGGTTCGGCTCAAGGAAATACTGATGCGCCGCATAATGGCATTCGATACGCGCCTCATCGACTACCTTATTTTTTCCGGCTGACTCCGATGGGTTCTCCGGCTGCGGGAGTGTGTAGGTCACCACCCGCGTCGCCCAAGCCGACCAGGCCTTGGCAGCGGCGAGTTGTAAGGGTTCATCGTCGGATAACAAGCGACGGTAGTAGGCTTCTACAAGATCATCACGCTCGGCTTTAGGAATAAAACCAATAAACTCCTCCCATGCATCGGGAAAGATCCGATTCGCCCCGCTTTTGACGATCCAATCGAGATCCTGCGCTCTTGCAAGAAATGTCCCTCGTAAAACCAGACCGAGCGCCCGGTCAGGATGCATCTCGGCATAGAGTACTGCGAGCGTTGCGCCCCAGGATCCGCCAAATAACAGCCATTTTTCGATGCCGAGCGCATCGCGAATTCGCTCTATATCCCCAATCAGCGCTTGCGTGGTATTGCCCGCAAGCTCGCCATGGGGCGTGGAGCCGCCACTCGCGCGCTGATCGAAAAGAATCGCGCGATAGCGCGCCGGGTCAAAGAACTGTCTGTGATACGGCTTACAACTCGACCCTGGCCCACCATGCAGAAATAGAACCGGTATCCCGTCCCGAGTACCGCATTCCTCAACGTAGATCACATGCGGAGGGTCCACGGACAAATGATGGACTCGGTATGGTTCGATCGCGGGATACAAGGCGCGCATGGTATAGGCGAGCGGCGGACAGACAAAAAGAAGATTCTAGCCTTCTTGGTACCCTAGCGCATTCTTAAGCGGCCCGACATACTTTTCATAGTGCTTCCAGCGCTTGACCGACGTTTTGTAAAGCGGCTGGCGCACCTGCCAGTTGCTCCCGGTACGCACCGGTCGGTTGTGCTCGTAGAACCTAAGGCAGGCATCGTCCCACTCCAGCCCACAAGCATCTACAAGCTTGCGGCTCACGACCTCCTGATGATTCACGATGTCCTCATAATCGATTTCAATCAGCCGCCCGGGCAGCACCCGGCACCAATGGTCCATCAACCGCCGATACTGACGATAGAACGCGCCGAGATCGGCGAAGTCATAACTGTAGTGGTAGCCTTCAGTGAATGACTGAAAATACATCGATAGACAGGCATCGAGGGGATCACGGCGACAGTGGATGATCCTTGCACGCGGGAACAGGACAGCAATAAGGCCAATGTGATAAAAGTTAATCGGCATCTTGTCCGTCACCCGCAGTACCTTGCTGTCACCGCAACGACCACGGAGATGCTCAAGGTAGGCTTTCGCTAACTCGCTAATAAGTTCCGGTGTAAGGGCTTTCGCGCACTGTGGATAAGCGACGGATCTGCCCATTCGCCGTGGTAACGACTGAACATGCTCACCTATGAATTTCAGCTCACCGGCACCATGCACTCTAGGGTGCGCAGCTAAGACCTGCTCAATGAGTGTCGTGCCGGAACGCGGTGTGCCGACAATGAAGATGGGTAACTCAGAGTTGCTCCCGTGACCACGATGACGTTGAAATAATTCTGGCGTGTAGGTATCCAACAGACTGGATACATAGTGGACGTGCCTTTGCTCGTCGAAATCGACGAGACGATGCTTCAAGGCATTGGCTTTCTCATAGTGGGCGAACGCCTTGTCATAATTTCTGCAATCGTCATAGATCTTACCCAGGACAAAGTGCAAAACGAGCTGCTTATCTTTATCATCTTTTATTCGTCTTAATAGGGCTTCGAACTCGGCAATCTGATCCGAATCCTCCGATGAAAACTTTTTGACCTTAGCAAGATTGTTATGCGCCTCGACCATCCCCGGGTCGAGCCGGAGCGCCTCTGCGTAGGATGCAGCTGCGTCATCAAGCCTCCCCTGCTCACCAAACACCGTCGCGAGATTGAAATGGGCTTTAGGGTAATTGAGCTTCAGTCTCGTCGCTTCACGGTAGGCGTTTGCCGCTTCATCCAGGCGTCCCTGATCCTGCAGT
>JAKEHO010000033.1 GCA_022614965.1 Gammaproteobacteria bacterium | reverse complement strand
TCGCGGGTTCGAGTCCCGTCCACTCCGCCAGCAGCAAAAAATGGGCGTACCCTGACAGGGTGCGCCCTTTTTATCTCTCAGCCGCCTCGCAAAAGGTAACGTCATGCTCCAGAGTATTCATGATCGGGCCAAGGGCTGGCTTGCCGTAATCATCGTTGCGTTCATTTGTATCCCCTTCGCCTTTTGGGGCATCAACTATTATTTCGGGGGGGGTGACACTGTCGTTGTTGCAAAGGTGAACGATAAGGACCTAACCCTGAGACAATTCCAGGCCGCCTACCAACAATATCGCCAACAGATGCAAGCTGTCTTGGGCGAGCACTTTAATTCGCTTTCGGATGATCGCCTCAAGCAGGATGCGCTACGGCGATTGATCGACAGTGAATTAGTGGTGCAAGCGGGCCTGAAGGCCGGTTTGCGGATCAGCGATGAGCAGGTTCGGGATCGTGTCAGGAGTTTTGCCGCTTTTCAACGTGACGGCCTATTTGCAAACGATTTGTACCAGCAAGCTCTCCGCAACCTTGGATATACACCTGCGCGGTTTGAAGAACAACTTCGCCGCGATATGGTGACCGAACAGTTACATGAAGGTATCACGGAAAGTGCGCTGGTCACCCAATATGATGTTGATCAGCTCACACGCATCAGCGATCAGACTCGCGACATTGCCTTCGCAATCATCTCCGCAGAGCCCATACGGGCCACCATAGAAGTCACTGATGATGCACTCAATCGTTACTATGAAGAACACGCGATCCAATTTACAACGCCGGAGCAGGTTCGCATCGCTTATATTGATCTCTCGCTGAACGACCTCGCAAAAGCCGTCGATGTTAATGAGGATGAGTTACGGGCTTACTACGAGAATAGGAAAGCGGATTTTGCCTTTGAGGAACAGCGAAGCGCTAGCTACATCGTGGTGCAGATCAAAGAAGATGCAAGTGAGGATCAAGTCGCGGAGGCCCGCAATAAAGCGACCCGTCTGTTGGATCTGGCAAAGGGAGGGGTGTCGTTTAAAACGATCGCGCAAGAACATTCGAATGATCCTGGCCCTGCAATCGAGGCAGGAGAACTCGGGTTCTTTGGCAGAGGCGTTATGGATCCGGTGTTTGAGAAAGCTGTATTCTCCATGCAACCGGGGGAGATAAGCGATCCAGTCAGGACGCCGTTTGGGTTTCACATCATTAAACTGGAGGAGATTAAACCTGCTCGAACGCTGCCGTTTGAAGAGGTGCGGGAACAGGTCGTCCAACACTATCGTAAAAGCCAGGCTGAACATCAATTTTTTGCCCAGGCGGATGAGTTATCGAATCTGGTATTCGAACATCCCGATACCTTAACCGTTGCCAGTGAGACGCTCGGATTGCCCATTAAGGAAAGTGCGTTTTTCGAGCGCCGCGGGGGAGAAGGGATCACCGCAGAGCCTAAGGTCATCGAAGCCGCCTTTAGTGAAGAGGTCCTGGATGAGGGCCATAACAGTGAGCCGATAGAGCTTGCTGATGATCGCGTGGTCGTGTTACGTATTCTTGAACACAAGAGCGAGTTAAGGCTGCCACTGGATACGGTTCGGTCCCAGATCATCGATGCCATCAGGTTCGATTCGGCGAAGGCCGAATCGGATAAGCGGGGGAGTGTGATACTGGCGCGTCTTAAGAGCGGGGAGACAAGGCAGACCATTGCCGCAGAGGAAGGGCTCGAGTGGAAAGAGGTCACGCACGTGGGACGAGGATCCACGGAGGTCAACCAGCAGGTGTTACGTACGGCGTTCGAATTGGGTCGGCCGACAGACGGGAATGCGCTTTACGGTGGTGTGGGCTTGGGAACGGGGGACCATGCGCTGGTTGCGGTGCTGAATGTGAAAGATGTGGATCCCGCTGCCGTGTCGGAAGAGGCAAAGAAGAAGACCCGAGAACAACTTCTTAACGCGCACAGTACCGGCGTTTGGGACGATTATGTCACGGCACTGCGGGCACAAGCGAAGATTCGAATCTTTTCTGACAATATGTGAGAGACGCCGACTAAGTCCTGCTTTCCTCTTTCTGAAACGCGCTGCGCCAGAAAATGCGACGGCACACCCCTCCCCCGGATACGGAACCCCTGATGCGATGTTGGGCCGCCTCGCTCGAATCGTGGGCTACCTGGGTGAGTTAACCGGGAACCCAGAGCGGGTCCGGCGTGGCGGACTCCGGCGGCGTTGGCCGGCAGCGGTGTATAATCGCCGCCCCCACACCTTGACGGCTGTGCGAAAGTACCCGCCACTGGCGATGCGTCCAGCACCGCGACAACGATAGCCTAGAGAAGGATGGCGGCGTGTTTATGGAGCGCGAGGCGCTGGCATGCCGAGGATGTTGAATCCACAGTCAACGTAGGTGACTTCGCCGGTTATCGCTGAGGCAAGATCCGAGCACAAAAAGGCAGCGACATTCCCCACTTCATCGATGCTGACGTTGCGACGCAATGGGGCAGTTTGCTCAACCAGATCGAGGAACCTGCGGAAGTCACTGATGCCAGCGGCGGCAAGGGTTCGGACAGGACCAGCCGATATGGCATTCACACGGATGCCCTCCGGCCCCAGGCACTGGGCCATATAACGCACGTTCGCTTCCAGACTTGCCTTGGCAAGGCCCATCACGTTGTAGTTCGGTATCGCGCGCACCGCCCCGAGGTACGTCAATGTGAGCATGGCCCCGTTGCGGCCCTGCATCTTTGGCCTCGCGGCATTGGCCAGCGCGGAAAAACTATAGCTACTCACCTCGTGTGCGATACGAAAACCGTCACGGGTTACGGTTTCCAGGAAGTCGCCCTCGAGCGCTTCCTGTGGTGCGAAGGCAATCGAGTGAACGAGAATGTCGAGGTAGTCCCAGTAATCGTCCAGGTGGTGGAACACCGCCTGTATTTCGTCGTCACTTGATACGTCACAGGGTACTGTAATATCACAGTCCAGCTCCGCGGCAAGTTTTTCCACTCGCTCACGTAGTCGCTCATTCTGGTGGGTAAATGCCAGTTTCGCACCCTCTCGATACATGGCCTTAGCGATGCCCCAGGCGATGGAACGATTACTGGCGACGCCAATGATAAGGGCGCGTTTATTTTCAAGGAAACCCATAGGCAATGTCCTTTCGATCTAGTTGGGATTCATGCGATATGGCTTGTGTCTAAAGTGTATTGGCTCAAGCCGACGTTTATAATGCTCCTGTGATGAAAAGGCAAACGCCGTTAATTCATTTTTGCCGCTTGATGGGCCGACAGGCCCTGCTCCTGCTGATCGGGGCGCAGATGGCCCTCTCTGCATGCACGCAAGTGCCTTGGAACGATCCTTACCCTGCTGCGGATGCTGAGAAGAATATTCTGTATGACTCGTTTTCGGAGCGCCCTAAACACCTCGATCCGGTACGCGCATACAGTGCCAATGAGTATGTGTTCATCGCACAGATCTATGAGCCGCCGCTTCAATATCATTTCTTGATCCGACCCTATCAGCTCGTGCCGCTCACGGCCACAACCATGCCGCGGCCAGTGTATTTGGACAGTACAGGGCGTCATTTGCCGGATGGCGCACCGCTAGACGAGATTGCATATACCCTCTACCGCATCACGATCCAACCTGGAATTGCCTACCAGCCGCATCCCGCGTTTGCAAAGTCCGATGATGGGGCGTTTTTGTATCATCACCTCACAGCATCCGATTTGAAGGGTGTGCACACGCTTGTGGATTTTCAACACACCGGCACACGCGAACTCGTGGCTGATGATTACGTGTATCAGATTAAGCGGATAGCGCATCCGGAGCTGCATTCGCCAATCGCGGGACTCATGAGCAAATATATCGTTGGTTTGTCGGAACTCTCTGAGACACTCCGCCATGCGTATGACAAACTGGCCAGGGATCCCGAACAATCTGTTTATCTTGATCTGTCCGACTACCCGCTCGAGGGTGTGAAGGCGATTGACCGCTATACCTATGAGGTGAAGATAGAAGGGACATATCCGCAGTTTACTTATTGGCTAGCGATGCCCTTCTTTGCTCCCATGCCGTGGGAGGCGGATAAGTTCTATACACAGCCCGGTATGGCGGCGCGCAACATCACCCTGGATTGGTATCCCGTGGGGACAGGCCCCTACATGCTCGGCGAGAATAACCCCAACCGCCGGATGGTGCTTGTAATGAACCCGAGTTTCCGGGGCGAGCTTTACCCCGCACAGGGTGAACCGGGCGACGAGGCGCAAGGGGTGCTCGTGGACGCGGGGAAACCAATGCCGTTTATCGATCGGGCCGTATACAGTCTGGAAAAGGAAACCATTCCCTACTGGAACAAATTCTTGCAGGGATATTATGACACTTCGGGGATAAGTTCTGACAACTTTGACCAAGCCATCCAATTTAACACGCATGGGGAGGCACAACTCACAGAGGCGATGGTGGAGAACGGGATCCAATTGCAGACCGCGGTGACGACATCCTCCTTTTATATGGGCTTCAACATGCGCGATGATGTTGTTGGCGGTGATAGCGAGCGGGCCCGCAAATTACGACAGGCTATTTCCATTGCGGTGGACTATGAGGAGTTAATTTCGATCTTCTCAAACGGTCGCGGCATCGCTGCCCAGGGTCCGATACCGCCCGGTATCTTCGGTTATCGCGAGGGTGAGGCAGGCATTAATGCCTATGTGTACGATTGGGTCAATGGCAAACCACGTCGCAAGTCCATTGGCGAAGCCCGCAGGCTTCTGGCAGAAGCCGGCTATCCGGGTGGGCGCGACTCGAAGACCGGTAAACCTCTGATCCTGTATTTTGATTCCTTGGATCGGGGGCCGGATACCAAGGCGTATCTCGACTGGTTACGTAAGCAGTTCAACAAACTCAACATACAACTCGTTATCCGGTCGACGGATTACAATCGCTTTCAGGAAAAGATGCTGGATGGAACAGCGCAGATATTTCAGTGGGGTTGGAATGCGGACTATCCTGATCCCGAAAACTTTCTGTTCCTGCTCTATGGCCCAAATGCCAAGGTGGGGAAGGGCGGTGAAAACGCCTCCAATTACGAAATCCCAGAATTTGACCGCTTATTTGAAAAGATGAAGGACATGGATAACGGTCCAGAGCGCCAGGCCATAATTGATGAAATGGTCGACATCGCGCGTCGTGATGCGCCTTGGCTGTGGGGGTTTCATCCCGTTGCATTTTCGCTGTACCAGTCCTGGTATTCAAATGCCAAACCGAACCTGATGGCGAACAACGTCCTGAAGTACAAACGGGTGGACCCGGTGCTTCGTGCAAAGTTAAGGGAGGCCTGGAATCAACTTGTCATCTGGCCAGTGGTGCTGCTCATCGTGGTGCTTGTCGCGAGTGTCATTCCGGCTTTCGTGACCTTCCGACGCAAGGAAAAGGCAGCGGCCCTGTGATCGCGTACATTATTCGCCGTGCAGCCTACGCTATCCCGATATTGATCGGGATCAATATTGTCACTTTCGTGCTGTTTTTCGTGGTGAATAGTCCCGACGACATGGCACGGATGCATCTGGGCGTGAAACGCGTTACACCGGAAGCGATCGAGAATTGGCAGCATGAGCGGGGTTATGACAAACCGCTTCTATGGAACGGAGAGGCTCCTGGTGCGAAACGATTCATAGACACCATCTTCTTCAAAAAGTCCGCAAGGCTGTTTGTATTTGATTTTGGCCGGTCGGATAGCGGTCGTGACATTGGCTACGACATCAGTCAGCGCATGTGGCCTAGCCTTGCGATTGCGATCCCGAGTTTGTTTATTGGTTTGTTGGTGAATATCACGTTTGCTCTCCTTATTGCATTCTTTCGGACAACGTATGTTGATGTGAGTGGCGTGGTGCTGTGCGTTGTCCTCATGTCGATTTCAGGGCTCTTTTACATCATCGGAGGGCAATACCTAGTGGGAAAGTTGCTCAATCTCGTGCCGATATCCGGCTATGACTCGGGATTGAATGCCATCAAATTTGTCGTACTTCCGGTGATTATCGGTGTTATTGGTGGGATCGGTGCGGGCACCCGCTGGTACCGCACCCTGTTTCTCGAAGAGATTGGCAAAGATTATGTTCGGACTGCACGAGCAAAGGGCCTCTCCGAACGTGGTGTGTTATATAAGCATGTCTTGAGAAATGGACTGATCCCGATCCTCACCGGCGTGGTGGCCATTCTGCCACTGCTTTTCATGGGCAGCCTTATCGTTGAATCATTTTTCGCAGTGCCTGGTCTCGGCAGTTACACGATTGATGCCATTAATAGCCAGGATTTTGCAATTGTTCGCGCCATGGTATTTCTTGGTTCGGTGCTCTATATCATTGGCCTGTTGTTGACCGATATTTCCTATACCCTGGTGGATCCAAGGGTACGGTTGAGCTGATTTGGCGAATGAGCAGCCGTACCGGCGATCGAGGTTGTAATACCGCGTAAGGCGAAATCGCGATGTACGTTTTGCTCTGGACCGATGCGTTGATCTATCTCCTGGTGTTGGTCGTCATTGGATTTGCACTCTATGCTCGACGTTGGGAGCACCTGCGTGCGCCTTGGCGGGAGGTGGTGCAAAGTCGCCTGGGTACGGGCGCCGCCGTCGTCCTTTTCGCCTATATCACGATCGGCTTGCTCGACTCGGTCCATTTCCACCCGCGCCTCAAAGGCGAAGACGCCCAGGCAGCGGAGCCGTACTCTACGGAAGTCATCAGCCTGTTTGACGTGATCGTGGCGCCTTTGCGCGAGCATGTCGAGAAGACCTATTCAGCGCCCTTTGCCACCCATCTTTATGCCAGGGAGACTATTGAACTGCCGGACGGACGAGAGGTGCGTGAATATCCAAGGCTGCAATATGGTGGTGCCCATCTGCAAGATCCCGCCAGTGATCGTATCCCCGATATCCTTCATACCTCGGCCATTGCGCTGGTTGAGGCATTGGGCGTGTGGCTGTTTTGCGTGGTCTTGGTCGTAGGCTCCCTTGCGCGCTTGGCCGGGAAAACAATGCAGGATAGGGTGCGTGCCATCGTCAGCCGGCGTACGGTCGTACCCTGGGATGTCATTTTGGTCACTTCGGGGATGTTAATTGCATGCACCTTTCTCGTGGCACACCTGGGTGTGAAATACCATATGCTCGGTACGGACAAAGTGGGTGAGGATGTGTTCTACCAGGCGTTGAAGAGCATCCGCACCGGGCTCGTTATCGGGACATTGACGACGCTCGTGATGTTGCCCTTTGCTATACTGCTCGGAATAATGGCGGGGTACTTTCGCGGTTGGGTCGATGATGCCGTCCAGTACGTCTATACCACACTTAATTCAATTCCCGGGGTGCTGCTGATCGCCGCTGCTATCCTTATGATGCAGGTCTATATGGCGAATCATGAAGACAGTTTTACAAGTTTGGAGTCTCGTGCTGACATTCGACTTTTATTCCTTTGCATTATTCTTGGAATAACCAGCTGGACCGGACTGTGTCGGCTGTTACGGGGTGAGGCATTAAAGCTTCGGGATATTGATTACATCCAAGCTGCGCATTCCTTTGGTGTCGGACACTTCTCGATCATCACGCGACATATTCTGCCGAATGTCATGCACATTGTACTCATTACCGTCGTGCTTGATTTTAGCGCCCTTGTGCTCGCAGAAGCGGTACTCTCTTACATCAATATCGGGGTTGACCCCACCATGGAGAGTTGGGGCAACATGATCAACAGCGCACGCCTGGAATTGGCCCGCGACCCCATCGTGTGGTGGTCTCTTACCGCCGCGTTCATCTTCATGTTCGGCCTGGTGTTATCCGCCAATCTATTCTCCGACGCGGTGCGTGATGCCTTCGATCCGAGGCTGCGGATGGCGCGCACTTAGGGCACAGTGGTGTGTCCTCTGAAGTGCGTGGTGCGATGAGGCGAGAAGGAACGTAGGATCATGAATCCTTGGCTTGGCTTGGTACTCGTGCTTTTTTTCGCTGTTTGGGGGCTTGCCTATAGGCGCATGCCCTTGTGGTTCAATACGGCAAGCGTGGCAGCTGTTTTGGTGGTGTTTACCTGGGTTGCCGAAGTCTCAGTGTTGGCGCTGCTTTTGCTCTGGCTGGTGTTCCTTGCTGTTTTCGTACCGCTCAATGTGTTTCCACTCCGCCGCCGACTCATTAGCGCCTGGGTATTCGAGCTCTACCGTAATGTCTTGCCTTCTATGTCCCAGACCGAGCGTGAGGCCTTGGAAGCGGGGGATGTGGGCTGGGATGCGGAGCTTTTCAGTGGCCGGCCGGACTGGAGGAAGCTGCTTGCACTTCCCGAGCCTGCGCTCTCCGATGAGGAGAAGGCCTTTCTTGCGGGTCCTGTCGAGGAGCTTTGCCAGAGGCTGGATGACTGGCACATTCACCACGAACGCTATGACCTGCCACCAGCGGTTTGGGATTTCATTAAACAGAAAGGATTTTTTGGCATGATTATCCCCAAGGCCTATGGAGGTCTCGGGTTCTCTGCGCTCGCCCATTCCGCTGTGGTGATGAAGATTGCAAGCCGCAGCGTGTCGGCTGCCGTGACGGTGATGGTTCCGAACTCGCTCGGCCCGGGACAACTGTTGCTTCATTATGGTACGGAGCAACAAAAGGATTATTACCTGCCGCGTTTGGCCCGGGGCCAGGAGATCCCATGCTTTGCACTCACAGGTCCGGAGGCGGGCAGCGATGCCAGCGCGATGCCGGATACCGGGATCGTATGTCGCGGTCAGTTTCAAGGGGAGAAGGACGTGTTGGGCATCCGGCTGAACTGGGACAAACGCTACATCACACTGGCGCCAATTGCGACCTTGTTAGGGCTTGCCTTCAAGCTCGATGATCCCGAGCAACTCCTGGGCGGTGAGAAGACAATTGGCATTACGCTCGCGTTGGTTCCAACGGGCACGCCGGGTGTCTCTGTTGGTCGCCGGCATTATCCGGCCAATCTGGTGTTCCAGAACGGCCCGACACAGGGGAAGGACGTTTTTATTCCGATAGATTGGATCATCGGTGGCGTAGCGCGCGCCGGCCAAGGCTGGCGTATGCTCATGGAGTGTCTTGCTGATGGTCGTGGGATTTCATTGCCGGCGTTGAGCACTGCCGCGGGAAAGCTCGCCGCTCGCGTAACGGGTGCATACGCGCGCGTGCGCAAGCAGTTCAGAGTCCCCATCGGAGAGTTCGAGGGCGTGGAGGAAGTGCTCGCCCGGATCGGAGGCTCCACGTACCTGATGGATGCAGCGCGTGTCATGACTCTTGGGTTTCTCGATCAGGGTATGAGGCCATCGGTCGTGACCGCCATTATCAAATATCACCTTACGGAAATGATGCGCCAGGTCATCAATGACGCAATGGACGTACACGGTGGCAAAGGCATCATGATGGGACCGCGAAACTATCTCGCGAGAACGTACCAGGCCTTGCCGATCAGCATTACGGTGGAAGGGGCCAATATTCTCACGCGCAGCATGATCATATTTGGGCAGGGTGCGATCCGTTCTCATCCTTTCATCTTGCGTGAGATGCAGGCGGTGACGGATCCGGATAGGACACAAGGAGAAACTGCATTTGACCGCGCGCTGTTCGGCCATATCGGTTTTATCGGAAGTAATCAGGCGCGCGCTTTCTGGTTGGGACTGACAGGCGCTCGTTTTGTCAAATCCGCTACTTCTAGCCCCAGTGCATCCTATTTTCGGCAACTGGATCGCATGAGTGCAGCGTTTGCACTGATTGCCGATGCGACGATGCTGATCTTGGGCGGAGAACTCAAACGCAGAGAGAAGCTTTCCGCGCGCCTTGGTGATGTGTTGAGTCATCTTTGTCTTGCATCCGCGGTGTTAAAGCACTTCGAGGACCAGGGACATCGTCAGGAAGACACCGTGCTGATGAAATGGGCGTGTCAGACCTCCCTTTATGCGATCCAGGAAGGTTTGGATGGCCTCTTGAACAACTTTCCTTACCGGTTAATCGCAACCATGCTTCGGATGCTGGTGTTTCCTTTTGGCAAGCCCTACCGGATGCCAGACGATGCACTGGGCTATGCTGTGGCGCGTCTTTTGCTCAGCCCCTCTGCGGCGCGCGATCGCCTGACGCAAGGGGTGTTTATCCCGCAAGAGCCCAGTGAGCCCGTGGCACAGCTCGAGGATGCGCTGGTGAAGGTCGTCGCCGCCGATCCGATCGAGAGGAAACTTGATAAGGCCATGCACAGCGGGCGCCTATCCGCGTCGATACTCGAGGATGCCATCGACGAGGCGCTGGTCGATGGGATCATCGATCTACACGAGGCCAGCATCGTGCGCGATGCGCTGCAGGCAAGGCGGCAGGTTGTGCGTGTCGATGACTTTGCTGCAGATGGGTTGGGAATGGAGGAGCCGAGATGGCAGAGCGAACGCGAAAACTTAAGGGCCGAACCGTCTATGTAGTGGACGGCTCCCGCACGCCGTTTTTGAAGACGCGTGGTCGACCTGGACCATTCCGTGC
>JAKEHO010000032.1 GCA_022614965.1 Gammaproteobacteria bacterium | reverse complement strand
ATCGACGGCTGTTTCGTGAGAAACATGGTGGCGGATCAAATCGACTGCGCCATGGTCGAGGCCATACACCGAGTCGGGAGCGTGATGGGGATCCCCACGATTGCGGAGTGGGTTGAGAACCAGGCGACGCTCGAGCGGCTCAAGACTATCGGCGTCAACTATGCGCAGGGCTATGGGATCGCCATGCCGAGGCCACTCGACTGACGCCCGGCGCGACGCTTTGGCTGAGGGCCTCGACTACTCGTTTAACACCCTACGCACGCCTGCCACGAAGCGCTCGAAGTCCGGCCGGATCGAGACGCATAGGGTCCCGAAGGCATTACCCGCGGGTTAGCCGCAACCGAATCACGATTCGCAGCACTACCGTTTCCGTGGGGTCGTCTTAAAAACCCATGTCAAATACTAGATTCTCCCCGATCTTACGCGTGCTGTACCCCGCGCCGTAACCCTGCGGGAACGCGTATGTGATGCGCACATTCTTGTGCCTACGCCAAAAGCTGAAAAGTCCCAGTGATTGAATCTTGGTTCCTAGGCTAATAACTCCGACGTTGTACGCCGAACGGCGATTATCAAGACAATGAGTACTGTATATCTCGTCCAATTTATCAGTCACCTCAAATGGATCATAAGGATTCATAGTTTCTTTGAGAATTCCGGGGCGGGTAATCAAAAACGCGTTCTCTCTTTCCGCTCTATCAAGATAGTCTTTTCGCATAGGAGGATCCGCAAGCACTACCACGGTCTTGGAGGGCTCATAGTGCTCCCATATACCAAGAGCACGCTCGGTCTCGAAGCCCAAGAATACGATTAACACTGTCTCCCGATTGGGCAGGAATGTGCCACTAAAGTGCGGAATAAAAAAGATCTCGCTGATCCCCTGGGTCAGTTTTGCATTACCGTACGCTTTAGGTTGGTTATACGCGAATCGAAGCGACGAAATATTCGCCTCTTGAACCAAGAAATGAAGTAACTCAAACAAATAAAGTTTGGTGAAACAAGTTATATCGATTGTAATTGTCGAGCAGCCACGTGGGGCAAGAAAATCAACAAATAAAGTTCGGAATTGCCCGATGCCGTCGCCGACGTTTTGGCGGTTACAGTAAATCGGTAATACGGGCTTTTCACTATGCTCTGTGAGGATATGAGATAGCTCAGCGAAGTTCTTACGGCGATCCATTTCAAACTGCTCAGCCTCGTTCGGATTCGCCTCGTAACGAAAGATGCACGAATATTTCGCACGATAATCTTGGCTAAATTCTCGCCCAACGCCAAGACACCGCTCCTCGAAGCTGTTGCAAGTAATAAAAAGGTCTTCGACCAGGTTTCCAGACCTTCGCCCTATTTGTGTCATTGCGAACTTTGTAAGGCTTCCGTTGACCATCGCTTTTCCCCAGCTGTTAACCTGCAATGAATTGTCTGATGGCGGACCACAGGTCATCTTTACTATCGAATTCTTTTCGACCAGCTTGCCCGCGGTAGTTGGTGATCAGCCCTTCCGTTCCCTGCTTCCAAACAGCCATCGGCGTTCTTCCCCGTCCCTCGGCATATCCAACTAACAACCATGCAAATCTGTTCTTGTCAGTTACATCAATTATGCAGCGAGTACTTCGCGCAACGCATTCTAAATATTTTTGCGCCTCCGATCCCCCGTACATTAATCCCGGATCAGATACAACAGCAGCGCCGACGTCTTCGCGCATCTTATTTGAGAACTCCTTGATCCATACGTGCATCGGCGCAGAGTGATCGGCAAACAGGAACACCGTCGTAGCATCTGGTGTGCAATGCCGCGCTACTTTTAAACGGGTTAACATTCTTTCGCTTATCTTCGGGAAGCTTTCGAAATATCTCTGCTGCGTGTGCAATCGCATCCCCAATCGTTCTGGCATTATCGGGAGAGATATTGTTACTGGCTTTCGTGGACGGAGCACATTCATAAGCCCGGTACTTCAAACTCGAAAATAGATCCCCTATTCTGGTGTCGGGCGCGGGACAGCGATGTCGCTCGTTTCTAATGTGGTAAGAGCACTTTCCTAAGGCGATGCCTATGCCAACCTCATGGCACACATTCTCGTTGTAGTCGGAGGTCTCCACTATGAAAAAGTCGGCGCTTGACAGCAGGGCAGTCACCGAGGATCCGATCTGCTGCGACTCCGGATGGTAATCCGCGCCATCGACATAGGTTAGGCCGAGTTTAGGAAACACCGTGGTACGCAAAAAGTCGCGAATAGCATTCTCCCAATCATAGCGGAAGCCCGTGGCGTAAAAGCATTTTAGCGGCTCCAGGAGGGGAAGTTTAGGTTCCAACGGACGACGCTTTTGATGAGGATTCAGTGCCGCCCGCAAGTCATCGGGAGTCAATGCAAGCCGACCGTGCTGAACGGGAGGCAATACAAAATGCGGTGCAAAGACAGGTGACACAGAATACACCGATCCAGGAGCAGAGATTGAGGCGTCGGGTGTGCCGATGCTCAAGAACCCAAGGCGTTCCAAGACGGATAACGTTTCTGAAAGGAGTGTTTCGTCGGCGTGTGCGAGGGCCTCTTCCAATTCGAAGCAGTGGAGTACCGCCTGGCCCGAATCCAGCGAGCGACGAAACCGATTGATTAGGTAGGCGAATAGTTGCCCAGCAGCCTTGGAGACTGTAGAGTCAGGCGTCGCTGTACGGAGGCTCGTAGGGAACTCCTGCGTATAGCGGTTTTTGGTCTCATTCTCGATTGCTTTGTGTTGTATATCCAGGGGCACGTGCTGCGCCTCCAATACAAGTTGTGGAGCGTATAGAAGCGCGTGTCTGATTACGTGATGGACCAATTCAATAAAAATACGGACACACCCGGAGGACAGCGCAGAACACTGGTCAATTCCGCAATATAGAGGTGTCTGGTGATTGCGTAGTAGCTGCTGAAATGCCTTAATGTCCGGTGTTAATGTCTCAGGCCAAAGATCCTGTTGGGCACCCCCTACGAGCTTCTGTTCCTTGATCTGCTCGGTAAACGGTTTTGTCGGGAGGAAGGCAACCGGGTCCGTGAATAGTCGCTGATCGGCGTTATCTATGTTGCCCGTCTCTAGGCGTTCACGAATGGCGCGAAACCGCTTTTCGAGTACTTTCGTGCAAAAGGTACGGTAATTCGGCGCCCCCGGCTCGGGTTCTATGGGTACGATGCGGTAATCCTGGGAGGGCGTAAGGCCCGTTAGATGCAATTGGGTACCGTGCGCCGCACCGAGTTTGACATAATAGTTTTGTCCTTGTTGATATTGGATGATGTGTTTAAGAACGTCTTGTCGCTCCTGGGTCACTTCGTCAAAGCGGTCTAGGAGGAAAAAGAACAGTGGCGCTTGCCCCTGCCGAAAGATTGGCTCGAGTTCCTGCGTGAGTAGGCTGGATAGGGTCGGTAAGAACGCCGCTGGCGAGGCCAGCTTCGGAGCGTGCTCGGCATATGTCTGTAACGCTGCAATTGCCTGGGACGCTGGCCGGTCCGATTCGGTTTGAATTTTCTTTATCTGGTTCTTAGTCCAAGTATACCCTCCAGTTGCATAAATTCTGTTGTGTAGTGGCAGAAAATGGCGTCGGTTAAGGGTTTTAACGAGTTTTAAGCTTTTCGCTGGACATCACCGT
>JAKEHO010000031.1 GCA_022614965.1 Gammaproteobacteria bacterium | reverse complement strand
TTCGATGACGAAAGACGTGGTGGTGAGGGCCGGGACAGCCGGGAGGAGTATCTGTGTGATGTCAAGCCCCACACCCCCAATATCGAGCAGGGTCCAGTCGATTCCGGCCTGGAACTGATCGCTCAACTCCACTTCCGCAACCGTGCACTCAACCAGCACCTGGCGCTCGGCGCTCGCCATCACCTGGTCAACGAACTTCTGCACCTCTTCATGCTGACGAGAGGTGGCCACCACGCTGATGATCCCGGTCTCCGGGTTCGCGATGACCACGTCCGACGAGGGAATGCCGCCCCCGCCCCCCTGGCGCGTTCCCACAGGCGCGCCGATGATGGCGAGGATATTGCCCGTGAGTGTCTCCCAAAAGCGATTGTAGGAGAGCGTGGTCACGTCGGTGGAGGAGGCATTCGCTCCGGCGCCGCCCCCCGCGGCTCCGCCGCCTTGGCCCGCCGTTTCCAGGCCACCGGTTGTCGCAACCTGCGTGCTCACGCTGTTGCTGCCGGTGGTGTCCCGCCTGATGTTGACGTAGTCGACCTTGTAGGTCCGAAGATACGGGCGATCGGGCGAGAGGGTGAGTGTATTGCCCTTCACTTCGTAGCGCAGATCAACTTGAGCGGCGATGCGATCAAGGATCTGCGGTAGGGTCTGGTCCACGGCATTCAACGTCACCACACCCTCGATGCTGGGATCGATATCCACGTTCAGATTCGCGTCACGGGCGAGGGCAAACAACAGCTCGCCAACCGGCACCTGGTTCACGACCACCGTGTATCTTTCAAGGTCAGGTGCGGGCTCTGGCGCTGGCACGAAGGGGGCCTGCTGCACGACCTGGGGTATCTCGCCCGCAGGCGCCACTTTCTCGGCTTTAAGGTGCCCGGCGGAGGGCTCGAACGGTTCGGGGCCATCCCAGTTCAAGGCGCATCCCGCCAATAGGATCCCTATGCTATTGATTAAGATGAATTTCCACATTGATTTCGATTGGAATTCGATTGGATTAGTTCTTTTAGGTGCCTCATTCGTCTTCTACGCAATTCCCCCGTCTCTCTAAGCTAGCATATTATAAATATTATAGAAGCAATTCAGTTACATCGGTTTTCTATTAGATGGCTGAGTTGCGTGCCGGGGGCGTTGCTTGGACGGCCTACCGTGCGAGGAGGATGCCGGAGGCCCAGAACAAGCGTAGCAGATAACGCGAAAATGTACCCCTTTGGCTCAACGCTGAGTCGAAGGCGTGTCCGCGTCGACTACCGGGATCGCCCGGTAGATGATGGAAGTGCACCGGGTACAGACCTGGTCAGGGGCCACGGGACCCTCGTGCCAGGCCACTTCCGGAGGCAGCTCCTTGACCTGCGCTTCGAGCGCCGCCTGTTCCTCGGCCGAGAGCTGCCCCAGATCCACGCCGCCGTCTATCCGCTCAACAGGGGCAACCCCGAGCGTCATCTCAAGTTGAAGCTCAACCGCCTGGGGTGGAGCTGTCAGGGCTGCCTCGCGAAGTTCGTCACGCTGCGCCCGTGCCACCACTAGGTCTTCGCTCGAGGAAATCACCTCGTTGGCTTGCCCCCCCTCCCTTTCGGCAAATGAATCGGACACATCGACCGATCCGGCGTTGGAGTCTTCGGAGTCTTCAACCTCCACTTGACCCCTCGCCATCACCTCGATAGCCGAGTCCTGCAAACCCACTGCCTCCGCCTCCGGTTGGGCTTCTTTAGCCGTGGGGACGCTCCCAAGTTCCGCACGCTCCGCCTGCCCGAGCTGCCCGATTGGGCCTTGCTCCCTATCCGGCGGGGGCTTGCGATGGGACTCTACCGATGTGGCAAGCGCAGCAAACCCTGAAAGCACCTCGCTCTTCCAGACCTCCTGGTCCCACGCCCACAGTAGGATTGCGGCCACAATCAGGAAGCCCGCGGTGACTCTCGCCGCTGTCCGTAGCCATCCCCAGCGGCTCGCGAACTCGCTGTCCCGTGCGGCGGTTTTCACATGCCGAGAGGTGATGCGCGTGGCATTGTCGGCGTAGGCCGCCAGCAACGCCTTGTCGGCAAGGATATTGATACGACGGACTAAACCGTCGGAACGCCGAGCAACCTCACGAATCGCCGCGGGCGTAAACAGCTCTATGCCCATGTAACCGCAGGCCCTGAGGCGCGCGTTAATGTAGTCCCTGATTTCGCCAGGCTTGAACGGGACGAGCTTGAAATTGTATGTGATTCGTTCCTTCAACTGTCGAATCTTCGATCTGGCCAGCATCTCATCAAGTTCGGGCTGGCCGAAGAGTACGATCTGCAGCAGCTTGTTTTGCTCGGTCTCGAGGTTGCTGAGTAGCCGGACCTCCTCCAGCGTCTCGACCGGCATGCTCTGGGCCTCCTCGATGAAGACCACTACCTGACGGTTCTCGGCGTGCCGTTTTAGTAGCCAGTCCTGAAGGGTCTGCATGACCTGCAGGCGGCTATCGGAGGCGCGGATCGGGAGCTTTAACTCAAACGCGATGACATCCTGGATGTGCTCTGGCAGAACACTGGGGTTAGCGAGATAGACGACATCGATATTGTCCGGTAACTGGACCTCCAGCATGCGGCATAACATCGTCTTGCCACTGCCGACTTCGCCGACAACCTTAACGATCCCTTCGCCACTCACAACGGCGTAAATCAAGGCCTCTAAGATAGGGCCGCGATTGCCACCTGGGAAGAAAAGGCGAGTATCCGGAGTGATCTTAAAAGGCGGTTGGTTCAGGCCAAAGTACGCGTAGTACATGTTATGCCTCTCCTAAAGAGAGTCGCTGAATCTTGCTATACAGTGTAGTACGATTTATGCCTAGCAACTTTGCTGCTTTACTCAAGTTACCGTCACTCAATTTGAGCGCCGCATTGATATAGCGGCGCTCGCGTTCGGTCAAGGTTTCATCTAGCCTAAACCCAGACGACAAAAGCTCGCGTTCCACCGTCTCATCCAAATCCGAATTCATTGGCCCGATGGGCTCTACTAACGCGAACTCAAGTTCGCCCTTCAGCTCCTCTGCGCCGACCCTCTTGCCTGGATACTTTGCGCCGAGACGAATGACGATGTTTCGAAGTTCCCTCACATTGCCCGGAAACGAATACTGCTCGAGATATTTTTCACCTGCCTTGCTTAAACTAAACGGTATTACTGTCGGCGCGTATAACTGGCGGAAATGGTCAAGCAACAACAAATAATCCACGCCACGTTCACGCAATGGTGGGACGTTAACTGTGAGCACGCTCAAACGATGATACAGGTCCTGACGGAAGTGCCCTGCCCGTACCTCTTCTCGGAGATCCTTGTTGGTCGCCGCTATCATTCTTGCCTTGGCAACCCGTGGTTGTGTCTCACCGAGGCGGTAGTACTCGCCGTTTTCCAACACACGCAAAAGCTTCGACTGCAATTCCAAAGACAAATCCCCGACTTCATCCAGAAACAGGCTACCCTCGCCCGCTTCTTCAAAGAATCCCGGCCGCGCCGCGGCCGCCCCAGTGAACGCCCCTTTGGCATGACCAAACAGCTGCGCCTCGAGCAGCTCTCGAGTAAAGGCTGCGCAATTGATGGTCAAGAACGGCTGTTTGGATCGCGCGCTCTGGTGATGTAGACACTGCGCCACCAGCTCCTTGCCGCTCCCTGATTCACCCTCAATTAACACCGGAAACGGCGTATCAGCGAACTGCGCAATCAACGCCCGCAGGGTCTCAACCGCCGGGCTCTGTCCGAGAAGGCCCCCTTCCTTAACCTTTGCACTCGCCTCATGCTGCTCGGCATCCAAGATCATCAACTGATGTTGGAGGCGGGCTTTCAACAATAGAACGTCGCATGGCTTTGGAATGAAATCCACGGCCCCTAACGTAAGAGCGTGTTGGATATTGGAACGCTCACTCTGGCCAGACAGTACAAGGATCTTGATGGATCGATTAACTCCCAAAAGCTCGGAGATCAAAGCAAAACCCTCGTCGGGTATGTGCGGTGTGGGAGGCAACCCCAGGTCCACCAGAGCAAGTGAGGGCATAACCTCAAGTTTCAGCAGCAGGGACTTCACATACGGCCGGCTTGCGGCCGTGTAGACCTGGTAATCTTCCCTCAATAGAAATGACAGTGACTCGACGATCAACGGGTCATCGTCGATGAGGATCAAGCCCGGTTTGCCATTGGTCAGCGGCCGAGAGGCCTTAGCCACATCATCAGCCAAGTTTCGCCCTCCTGCGATAGCGGCCTAGAATCAACATATATCGTACATAAAGCTCTGGCAACCCTGCAGCATCACGTGGTGAGGTGACGTGCATTCTCGGAATTTGCGATTTGTCGAGGAGGAGGAACGAGCGGCGTGATAAGTCAGCCAATGGAGGCGGGTGCCCGTTTTTGCGCCGCGTCGGTGAGTCCCAGATTCTGCCAGATTGCCTCACTCGCATCGGCCAGATTCATTGTATAGATATGCAAACCAGGCGCCCCACGTTCGAGCAAGCGCTCGCAGAGCTCGGTGGTGACTTCTATGCCGAATCGCCTAATGGAAACCCTGTCATCCCCAAAATCCTGCAACCGATGCAAGATCCAGCGCGGTATCTCGGCGCCACAGGCCTCGGAAAAACGTACGAGCTGCGTACAGTTAGTGATTGGCATGATCCCCGGCACGATTGAAATGTCGAGTCCACGCTTTTCACATGCGTCGACAAAATGGAAATACGCATCGGGATTATAAAAGTACTGAGTGATTGCGCTGTCAGCCCCAGCTTTCACCTTGCGCTCAAAATTATCTAAATCGCACTTCGCGCTCGGTGCCTGAGGATGAAACTCCGGGTAAGCCGCAACCTCAATATGGAAGTGATCGCCCGTCTCCGCCCGGATAAACGCGACAAGTTCATTGGCATAACGCAGCTCCCCAAAACCGACGGAGCCGGATGGAAGATCGCCTCTGAGTGCGCAGAGATGACGTATGCCGTTAGCCTTGTAGCGATTCAGGACCTCGCGAACACTGTCCGCCGGATAACCAATACAGGAGATATGGGGCACCGCTTCGATGCCTGTCTTCTCCCTTATATCAAGGACCGTCTCAAAGGTGCGTTCCCGGGTGCTGCCGCCG
>JAKEHO010000030.1 GCA_022614965.1 Gammaproteobacteria bacterium | reverse complement strand
GAAGAAGGACGTGATTGTGGACTCGTACGTGAAATGGCGCATCAATGACGTCGAGAAATACTATAAGGCGACGGGCGGCGACGAACGGCGCACCGCGCTGCTGCTCTTTCAAAAGATCAACGATGGGCTGCGCAGCGAGTTCGGTAAGCGCACTATTTTGGAAGTGGTATCCGGTGAACGCGGCGCGATTATGGACATCGTAACGCAAAACGCAAACAGGCAGGCCACGGAACTGGGTGTCTCGATTCTAGACGTGCGGATCCAGCGCATCGACCTTCCGGAAGAAGTCAGTAGTTCTGTGTATCAACGGATGCGGGCAGAACGCGAAAGGGTGGCGCGAGACTTTCGCTCCAGGGGAGCGGAAGCGGCAGAGCGCATACGCGCGGATGCGGATCGCGAGCGCACGGTCATACTTGCCGAAGCGTACCGTGATGCAGAGGGTATCCGCGGTGAGGGTGATGCCAAGGCGGCGGACACCTATGCGAAATCCTTCGGTAAGAATCAGGAATTCTACCAGCTCACACGAAGCCTCAAGGCCTATAAGAAGAGTATGGGGAAATCGGGTGACCTATTGCTGTTGGAACCAGATTCGGATTTCTTTAGATATTTCAAGGATCCCTTGGGCCACTGATGGTCCCGCGAACTGAGGCTCCGTGCCGGGGTGATTCCCGGCTTTTTTGCGGCGGCACCCGGCTCCTGTTTCGGGAGACCCTAGCTACAGACCTGACGTCTCGGCATAGCACGGTGGCCATGGAACTTGACGAACCCGCGCGGGGCAGGAATGTGGCATGACTTGCTGACCGCGATTGCCCTGCTCTTGGTACTTGAGGGGATCATGCCATTTATTAATCCAGAAGCCTTGCGCAAGGCATTGATGATGGCAGTTGGACTTAACGACGCCACCTTGCGCTTTATCGGGCTGACCAGCATGTTGATAGGCGTGCTGATGCTCTATTACTTGCGTTAACGGCCATGAGAACTGAGGATCGCTGGCTCTTACCGGAAGGCATCGAGGAGGTGTTGCCAGGTCAAGCCGCCCGGCTTGAAACGCTACGCCGGGCCCTTATTGATCTCTATACAAGCTGGGGATACGAGCTCGTCATTCCCCCATTGATTGAGTATCTGGAATCCCTGTTGACGGGTACAGGCAAGGACCTTGACCTGCAGACCTTCAAGCTCATCGATCAATTAACAGGTCGGTCGATGGGGGTACGTGCCGATATGACGCCGCAGGTGGCCCGCATTGATGCCCACCAGCTGAAACGCGATGTGCCGACGCGCTTATGTTATCTCGGCACCGTGCTGCATACCCGCCCCGACGGCTCCGGTGGTTCTCGCAGCCCCTACCAGGTGGGCGCCGAATTGTACGGGCATGCAGGTGTCGAGAGCGACGCAGAAGTTTTGTGTTTGATGTTGGAAACATTGAAACTCGCAGGTATTGCCGATGTGCATGTCGATCTCGGGCACATGGGGATATTCCGTGGCCTTGTACGTCAGGCACAACTCAACCCGGGCGACCAGAGTGTGTTGTTTGACGCCCTTCAGCGTAAGGCAGCACCGGAGGTTCGGGCTCGGCTGGATCAGTGGTCGGTGGCGGCGGATGTCCGGGAGATGTTGGTCAGCCTTGTCAACTTAAACGGCGACCTTGGGGTACTCGAAGATGCTGAGCGCGCATTAAGGAAAGCGAGTAAGCCGGTACGCCAGAGCCTTACTGATCTTAAACGGATAGCCTCCCTCGTCAGCCAACGCATGGCCCATGCGCCCTTGAATTTTGATCTGGCAGAACTGCGCGGATACCACTATCACACGGGTGTGATCTTTGCTGCCTACGTACCGGGGCGAGGTCAGGCCATAGCGCTCGGCGGGCGATACGATGACATTGGTCAGGCCTTCGGCCGCGCACGCCCTGCAACCGGTTTCAGCACAGTTGACCTTAAGGCTTTAGTGGCACTGGCCCCCGAGGTAGGTGCCGCGCGGCGCGGGATCTTCGCACCGTCTAGCGAAGACCCATTGCTTGCTGAGGCCATCGAGCGGCTTCGGCAGCAAGGCGAGCGGGTCATTTGTGCCCTTCCCGGTCAAACGGGGGGGGCGGCCGAGATGGCGTGCGACCGGCAGCTACTGCTTCAGAATGGACGCTGGGTGGTGATTCTGCTCTGAGTCCCGTGCGCGAAAATTCGCCGGATTTGTGCACACCTTTGGTAGCGAGCGAGCCATATGGGCAAGAATGTCGTTGTGATCGGCACCCAATGGGGTGACGAAGGCAAGGGTAAGGTCGTTGACCTGCTCACGGAACGGGCTGCCGCTGTCGTGCGGTTTCAAGGTGGCCACAATGCGGGCCACACGGTGGTGATTGACGGTAACAAGACCATCTTGCATCTGATCCCGTCCGGGGTACTGCGCGATCATATCCAGTGTCTCATTGGCAACGGCGTGGTGCTTTCTCCCAGGGCGCTGCTGGACGAGATCGACATGCTGGAGAAGAACAACATACCGGCGCGGGAGCGGCTCAAGATCAGCGCGGCCTGTCCTCTGATCTTGCCGTGTCATGTGGCACTCGATCACGCGCGTGAGCGCGCCCGAGGCGCGGCGGCGATTGGTACCACCGGTAGGGGAATAGGACCAGCGTATGAAGATAAGGTCGCCCGCCGTGCGCTTCGGGTAGGCGACCTCTTGCACCGTAAACGTTTCGCCGCCAACCTTGGCGAGTTACTCGACTTCCACAATTTTGTGCTGAAGCGTTACTACAAGGCTAAGCCGCTCGACTTTCAGACCATCCTCGATGAGACCTTGGGGATGGCGGAGCAGATCATTCCATTGGTAGCGGATGTCACCGAATTGCTGTATCAGCATCAGGTCCGCGGTGAGAATGTACTGTTTGAGGGCGCTCAGGGCACGCTGCTCGATATCGATCATGGGACATATCCCTTTGTGACCTCATCCAACACGACCGCCGGCGGGTCATCGACCGGAACCGGGGTCGGCCCCAGAAATCTGAATTATGTGCTCGGGATCACCAAGGCTTACACGACCCGCGTCGGATCAGGGCCATTTCCAACCGAACTCTTTGACGAGATGGGTGAGCATCTATCGCGGCGCGGCGATGAGTTCGGCGCCACCACCGGGCGAGCGCGCCGATGTGGTTGGTTTGATGCGGTGGCCCTTAGACGTTCCCGCCAGATCAACAGCCTTTCGGGGCTTTGCATCACCAAGCTCGATGTGCTGGATGGATTGGATACGATCCAATTGTGTATCGGATATCGGTGTGAAGGCGAAGTCCGGTTGACGCTGCCTGTGGGCGCCGAGGCCATGGCCGCGTGTGAGCCGGTGTATGAAGAGATGCCAGGTTGGAAAGAATCCACAATGGGCATCAAGGATTATGCCAAGCTGCCCGCATCCGCACGCGCTTATCTGCAACGCATCGAAGAGATTACCGAGGTTCCGATCGATATTGTGTCCACCGGGCCGGAGCGATCGGAAACGATCATCCTACGCCACCCCTTTGATGACTAAATGCCGATCAATTCGCAGTCACCTCGGCATGCAGAAGGCGTTGATTGGCAAAGCTTTATACAGTATCCGGGAAGTGTGGGCAGCGACTGGTGCCGAGGAGAGGACTTGAACCTCCACGGGGTTACCCCCACTAGCACCTGAAGCTAGCGCGTCTACCAATTTCGCCACCTCGGCGCGAGAACGGCGGACTTTAACCACAGGCCCACCTAATGTCAATGCGGAAACTCTCATCAAAAAACCGCTCCGCCCGAAGCCGCCGAGCAAGCAGAGCTAAAAGCCTCTTAGGATCTCCTCCCACCCCTGACGTCGTCTTGCAGTATCTCCGCGAGCATGGAGGCCCATGCTCACTGCAGCATATCGCCCGGGCGTTTGCGCTGCGCGGGCAGCAGCGGATGGCTTCCTTGCGCGCAACCCTTCGAGCCATGGCACAGGACGGACAGCTGATTGAAAACCGCCGGGGCGAGTACGGACTCGCTTTGAGGATGGACCTTGTGCGCGGGCGCATCATCGGCCACGCGGACGGGTATGGCTTTCTGGTCCCCGATGACGGGAGTCCGGATCTGTTCCTCTCCGCCAAGGAGATGCGCAGCCTGCTTCACGGTGATCGCGCCGTGGTTCATGTTGCGGGGATCGATCATCGCGGACGGCGGCTCGGTGCGCTCGTCGAAGTGCTGGAGCGGAGCAACCAGCAGGTGGTGGGGCGCTACTTTCAAGAGAGTGGCATCGGGTTTGTAGTTCCTGACAACAAACGTATTCACCAGGATCTCCTTATCCCAGGCAATGCCGCTGCGGGTGCCCGTAGCGGCCAGATCGTGCTGGCCCAGATCGTCGAGCAGCCCGAACGGCACCGCCAGCCCATTGGGCGCGTCAAAGAAGTCATTGGGGATCATATGGCACCCGGCATGGCGGTCGATATCGCCATTCGCGCGCACGATCTGCCTCGTGATTGGCCGGAGGCCGTCGTCAGAGAGACGCACGATTTGGGTGAGATCATCCCGGGTGACATTGCACGGGCGCGGGAGGACCTGCGTGACTTGCCGCTGGTGACCATTGATGGGGAGGACGCCCGTGATTTCGATGACGCTGTCTATTGTGAGCGCGCGGGTCGCGGCTGGCGTTTGCTTGTGGCGATTGCGGATGTGTCCCATTACGTCCTCCCCGGTACAGCATTGGACGAGGAGGCGAGCGAGCGCGGTAACTCGGTGTATTTCCCCGATCGGGTGATCCCCATGTTGCCCGAAGTTTTGTCGAATGGGCTCTGCTCTTTAAATCCAGGGCAGGATCGACTCTGTATGGTGTGTGAGCTTTCGCTTGATGGCAAGGGTCAGACTCAGCGCGTCCGGTTTTTTGAAGCCATCATGCGCTCGGCCGCCCGACTGACCTACACCGAGGTTGCCGGGATGCTCGTCGAGGGCGATAGGCGATTGCGCCAGAAATACCGAATGCTGATAGCGCCGTTGGATTCTCTTTATGCACTCTATCGTCTGTTAGCCGCACTGAGGCGCGTGCGCGGTGCCATCGATTTCGATACGACCGAGACACGGATCCTTATCAATGATGATGGACGGGTCGAGGAGATCACTCCATTGATTCGCAATGATGCCCATCGCATGATCGAGGAGTTCATGCTGGCAGCCAATGTGGCAACGGCAAGGTTTCTTCAGAAGCATAAGCTGCCAACCCTGTTCCGAGTTCACGATGCGCCAAGTGATGAGAAATTGGCGGACCTGCACGCCTTTCTCGCCGAGTTTGATCTGCGTCTTGGTGGTGGCAAGAAGCCTAAGGCCAAGGACTATGCAAGGTTGATCGAGCGCGTTCGAGAGCGCCCCGATGCTCACTTGATAGAGTCGGTGCTGTTACGGAGCCTGGAGCTGGCCATTTACAGCCCACAGAATATTGGCCACTTCGGCCTTGGCTTCGATGCGTACACACATTTCACCTCGCCAATTCGCCGCTATCCGGATCTTCTGGTCCATCGGGCGATCCGTCACCAGGGGAGAGGCTATCCCACGGTCGAATTCCCCTATCATTGGGATGCGATGCGGGTGCTGGGGGAACATTGCTCTGTGACGGAGCGACGGGCGGACGAGGCGACCCGAGATGCGGTGCAATGGCTGAAGTGCGAATTCATGTTAAACAGGGTTGGGGAGATCTTTGATGGGATGGTTACTACGGTGACGTCCTTTGGGCTCTTTGTCGAGCTTGATGCGATCTACGTGGAAGGTCTCGTCCATGTCACGGCTCTGCCAAGCGACTACTATCATTTTGATCCCGCCCGTCACGTGCTCAGGGGAGAACGGGCAGGGAAGGCCTACCGTTTGGCCGACCGGCTCAAGGTGAAACTGGCGCGTGTTAATCTGGATGAGAGAAAAATTGACTTTGAGCTTGTCGAGAGCGGAACAAACACGGGTGGCGTGCGAAGGAAAAAGCGCCGCGTGTCGCGCGGGCGATACCAGCGTCGCCGATCAGCAAGGTAGATCGATTGATGCCCCGCACTGATGAAACCATCTATGGCGTTCACGCCGTAAGGCATGCGCTTAAGGGGTCTCTTGAGTGGGCGCTCGAACTTTGGGTTCAGCAAGGCGAACGGGTATCGGGAGTCATGGAGCTCGTCCATCTTGCAGAAGCAAACGGGCTGCCGGTGCATCGAGTGCCGCGCAAAACCCTTGACCGTTTGACTGATCACGGACGCCATCAGGGGGTGGTGCTGCGCCGAAAGCGGGCGCGAGTGCGTGGTGATGCCGATTTGATGCGCCTTCTCGATAATCTCTCGCAACGACCCTTGTTGCTCGTGCTGGACGGTGTACTGGATCCACATAACTTGGGTGCCTGTCTGAGGACGGCGGATGCAGCCGGTGTCGATGGTGTGGTGATCCCCCGAGATCGCGCCTCGGGCCTCACCGCTGCCGTGCATAAGGTTGCGAGCGGGGCAGCGGATAGCGTGGCCTTAGTGCAGGTGTCAAACTTGGCACGGGCGCTTAGGCGCTTGCAAGAGGCGGGCTTGTGGCTTGTGGGTGCGACCGTCGATGCAGCCGAAAATCTTTATGATGCAGACCTCACTTTGCCGCTGGCGTTGGTTTTGGGCGCGGAGGGCAGGGGGCTTAGACGGCTGACCCGTGAACACTGTGACCTGCTCGTACACCTGCCTATGCATGGCACGGTGGAGAGTCTCAACGTCGCTGTGGCAAGCGGTGTCTGTTTGTTTGAGGCGTTACGGCAACGGCGGGCTCAAAGTGCAAAATTGCAAGACAACGGGCCATAAACTAGAATATCCGCCGCTTTATCGAGGATAGCCATTCTATTTCTCCTTGCCTTACCGTCTAGGTACGGAAGGCTGCTTGAGACCGAAAGGAGCTATGATGCGACACTACGAGGTCGTGTTCCTGGTCCATCCAGACCAGAGTGAACAGGTACCTGCGATGATCGAGCGGTACCGGTCGATGATCGAATCCAGAGCGGGGCATATTCACCGTCTCGAAGATTGGGGCCGGCGGCAGCTCGCCTTTCAGATTAACAAGGTTCACAAGGCACATTACGTCCTCATGAATATTGAGTGTGACAACGAATCGCTCGCGGAATTAACCAGTGCGTTCCGATTTAGCGACGCGGTGATCCGCAACCTCGTGATTCGGCGAAATGAAGCCATAACAGAACCTTCCTTACTTGCCAAATTGAAGGAAGAGGCGGAGGAGAATTTGGCCGAGAGGGCGGCCAACATCAGTGATGAGGATCTCACCAGTAACAATCTGGATGACGAGGAGGGCGATTTGAATACCCCCTATGACACAATGGTCGAGGATGAACATGGCGCGGAGGCGGCGGACTAAACAAGGGGTAAGCTAGCGCTGCCACGGATCGTTTGAGAATGTGAGGACAACCAGCATGTCACGTTATTTCAGACGCAAGCGGTATTGCAGGTTCACCGTACAGGGCGTGAAGGAGATCGATTATAAAGATCTCAATACGTTGAAAGACTACGTCAATGAAACGGGGAAAATCCTGCCGAGCCGGATCTCCGGCACCAAAGTAAGGTATCAGCGCCAATTGGCGAAGGCGATAAAGCGGGCGCGCTTTCTCGCCCTGTTAGGCTATTGTGACTCACATTAAGGGACTGTTTGATAAGCCCTTAAAACATTAGTCGTGCACACAATCGCCGCCCACATCATGCGTGGCCGTACGCAGGCGGTAGGCGTTACAACTTTGTGTGCCATCCTCACTCTTTTTTTACCCCCTATTGGCTACCTGAGTGGCGTTCCCGTCGGTCTTGTAACATTGGCGCGCGGTGCCTCATATGGCTTGCAGATTATCGTGGCGAGCCTGCTGCTCACCGGCATACTGGCGTGGGCGGCACTCCAGTGGCCGTTGTTGGCCTTGTCGCTTGCGCTTGGGGTGTGGATACCTGTGTGGTTATGTGCGCTGGTTTTGCGCGTTGCACGCTCCCAAAACACTGTGCTGTTGGCAGTCGGCACATTGGCGGCGCTTTTTGTTGTCAGCATGTATGTAGCTACGGGTGACCCAGCAATCTGGTGGCGAGCGTGGCTCCAAGCCATTATCCAAAGTGCCGGCTATACACGGGGCGACCTCGTCAACGATGTAGTCATTGAACGCGCCGCGCCCTATATGAATGGAATGGTGGCAGCCGCGATCACGTTGGGTTTGATGGTGAATTTAATTACCGCACGTTGGTGGCAGGCCATTCTGTATAACCCTGGTGGCTTCAAGGCCGAATTTTATACGTTGCGTCTTCCACGGTTCCTGGCGTTGCTGCTTGCTGTAACGCTTGGCCTCGTGTTCATCGTTGACGGTGTCACACACTTGTTGCTCCGCGATGTCCTGTTTGTAGCGGTGACGATGTATTTGTTTCAAGGATTGGCGGTCATTCACCATTATGTCGCCAGGCAGAACCGATCAGTCGCTTGGCTGGTGGCTTTGTATGTGCTGTTGTTGGTGACTCCGCCGCAGATGGTCTTGCTGGTGGCCTGTGTCGGGCTAGCGGATGCTTGGTTGGACTTTCGCGGCAGCGCTGGCCCGGGCAGCGGTGCTGGAAAGGAGGATATTCAGGGGGATTCATGAGATGCTGAAAAAGGCCTTCCATGGCTTTTTCAGCCGAGCTTCTGCGAAGGGCAAATTTGCACAGGGCTTGCGGATCGCTTCGACTTTTCGTTATTGCGATTCTTTTCAAATCAATGGCACGTCCGTGTACGATACTCGCAGGGTGCGTTTTTAATGCCCCCTGCGAGCTCAGTTCTTGATGCACTCACTGGATCGCAAAAAGGTGCGAAAGTCGTGATACGATGAATAGGGCGTTTCTTGGGCGTGTGGGGCGCACCTTTTGTGATCCCGAAATCCGATCACATTCGATTCAGATCAAGCCGCGTTTTTATCTCAAACGATCAGAGAGTTAGGTGATCAAATTCAAATGGGGGCCGGCCCTTCATCGCTCGCCGATGCCGTCGCCAGTTTTTCAGCGGCGTGCAAATGTATGATAATACCCTCGCAACATTGAGGTGTTGTGATGGAAGTCATTTTGCTTGAGAAAGTACATCGGCTAGGTGGTCTCGGTGAGAAGGTCCGCGTGAAGCCCGGGCATGGCCGTAACTATCTGATTCCAACCGGCAAGGCAGTTCCAGCGACACCAGAAAACGTGGCCAAGTTTGAGGCCATGCGAGCCGAACTTGAAAAAGCAGAGGCTCTGGCGCTGGAGAGGGCTAAGGCGCGCGCAGAGGCTTTTGGCAGCCTCGTGGTGACCATTGCCAGGACTGTTGGCAGCGAAGGCAAGCTCTTCGGATCCGTGGGGACTTCCGATATTGCGGCTGCGGTCACTGAGCTTGGCATTGAACTCGGCAAGCATGAAGTCCGCTTGCCGACTGGCCCGTTGCGGCAGGTTGGCGAATACCAACTCGACATTCACCTGCATCCTGACGTCGATGTGAAGGTGCTGCTCAACATCATAGCGGATGAAGGCTAATGCAGGACGACAACCACTTGACGCACCCCGGCGCCTACACCGAACGCGTGCGTGGCGAGCATAAGCGGCGTAAACGATGTCTTAAGCACCATTCAGAGCAATTCTATGTTAGGGCACAGTGCCCTTAAGCCTTGGTGGCCTATTCGGGTGAGTCCTCCGGAGCGTTGATGCAGAAGACTGCCGTTTCAGGATACGTGTCCGACGCGACGACTGAGGCACTGAAGGTCCCTCCCCACTCCATAGCCGCTGAGCAGTCCGTCCTCGGCGGTCTGATGTTAGACAATGATGCCTGGATCCATGTCTCGGAGCGTTTGAGTGAAGAGGATTTTTACCGCAGCGATCACCGCTTAATCTTCCGTGCCATTGCGGGACTTGCTGAAGATGGCAAACCCTGTGATGTCGTGACTCTGTCCGAGTGGTTGGGGAAAAACAATAAATTGGATGAGGCGGGTGGACTCCCTTACCTTGCGGCATTAGCTCAGAACACACCCAGTGCCGCGAACATCTCTGCCTATGCCAACATCGTGCGGGAAAGTTCTGTACTGCGCCAGTTGGTACGCGTGGGTACTGAAATCACCAGCCGTGCTTTTAATACGGAGGGGCGAAGCAGCGAAGAAATTCTCGATGCTGCCGAACGACAGGTGTTCCAAATCGCTGAGCAGGAGGCCCGCGGGCGACGCGGCTATCGGGCAATCAAGGATCTGCTCGTACATGCGCTTGATCGAATTGATGCCTTGTTTCAACAGGATAACCCGATCACTGGCGTGGCCACAGGCTTTGACGACCTCGATGACCTGACGGCGGGTCTGCAACCCTCGGACCTCATCATTGTGGCTGGCAGACCGTCTATGGGAAAAACAGCCTTTGCTGTCAACATCGCCGAGCACGCAGCCATCAAACACAAGCTTTCCGTCGCCATCTTCAGCATGGAAACACCGGGAGAGCAACTGGCAATGCGCATGATGTCCTCCCTCGGCCGCATTGATCAACACAAGGTGCGAAGCGGCAAACTGGATGACGAGGATTGGCCCCGTCTGACATCGGCCGTTGGCATACTATCGGATGCAAAACTCTTTATCGATGACACGGCTGCGCTGACACCCGGTGAGCTGCGCTCTCGTTGCCGTAGGCTTGTTCGAGAACACGGTTTAGATCTGATCGTTATCGATTATTTGCAACTTATGCAGGTACCAGGCACCAAAGAAAATCGTGCAACGGAGATATCAGAGATCTCCCGGTCACTGAAAGGGCTGGCTAAGGAACTTAATATTCCGGTATTAGCCCTGTCACAGCTCAACCGAAGTCTGGAACAACGACCTAACAAACGCCCGGTAATGTCGGACCTCCGTGAAAGCGGCGCCATCGAACAAGATGCGGATGTCATTATCTTTATCTATCGTGATGAAGTTTATGACGAGGAAAGTCCCCACAAAGGTCTTGCCGAGATCATTGTTGGCAAGCAACGAAATGGGCCGATCGGAACAATCCCGCTGACCTTTCTTGGCCAATTCACCCGATTCGAAAGTTACGTAAGCGACAGGTACAGCCCGGTCGGGGACCATGGATGAGCCGACCGACATGCGCCGTTATCGACCTTGAGGCGCTCAGCGCTAACCTCAATTTCGCCCGCAAGCTCGCTCCCCAACAAAAGATCATGGCGGTTGTCAAGGCCAATGCCTACGGGCACGGACTTGTTCGGGTTGCGTGTGTGCTCAACTCCTGCGAAACGCCGGTCCTTGTTAAGGGGCAGGCAGTCCCCTTGGTTGGGCAGGTATCAATGGACATGTTGAGTGTGGATCTGCGCAAGGCGCCCCGCGCCAGGGTGGGCGACACCATGGTTTTGTGGGGCAAGGGCTTGCCGCTTGAGATTATCGCCAAACAAGCGGACACCATTCCCTACGAGCTACTTTGCGGCGTCAACAAACGTATCCGGTTTATCGAAAATGGCCCGCGGTAACGTTCAATACCAGTGCCAGGAATGCGGGGCCGCGGCGCCGAAATGGTCGGGCCAATGCCCGGAGTGCGGCACCTGGAACACGATGATCGAGGTGGTAGTGGAGGAGGGCCGGGTCGGAAAGCGTCAGTCACGCTTTGTTGGGTACGCAAGTTCCCCTTCAGCAATCTGTTCGCTTGAGGAGGTGCAACCTGGCGACGAGGTACGCATGCGAACAGGGATCGCTGAGCTTGATCGGGCCATCGGTGGCGGAGTGGTGACGGGTTCGGTCGTCCTGATCGGAGGCGATCCCGGTATTGGTAAGTCGACCCTGCTCATCCAGACTCTCATAGCAATGGCCGAGGCGCTTGGGGTTAAGACCTTGTACGTTACAGGTGAGGAGTCGATGCAACAAATCAGCCTGCGAGCCCATCGCCTAGGGCTAAATGCAAAGGGACTCCGCCTTCTCACCGAAACCAATGTGGAAGGGATCCTGAAACTCGCCGCCAAGGAACGCCCGCAAGTTATGGTCATCGATTCGATTCAGACGCTCTATACCGACAGCCTGCAATCCGCGCCCGGTGCGGTTGCCCAGGTTCGGGAAAGTGCCGCACAACTTGTGCGTTACGCGAAAGAGATGGGTACGGCGGTGTTTCTCGTTGGCCACGTGACAAAAGAAGGTACGTTGGCGGGCCCCCGTGTATTGGAACACATGGTCGATACGGTCCTGTACTTTGAGGGCGACAGTGGTAGCCGATTTCGAGTGATACGAGCTGTCAAGAATCGTTATGGTGCGGTTAACGAACTTGGTGTGTTCGCCATGACGGATAAAGGGCTCCGTGAAGTGAGCAACCCGTCGGCCATCTTTCTCTCGCGGCACGAGGTGGATGTCGCGGGCAGCGTGATCATGGTAACCCGCGAAGGGACCCGCCCTCTGTTGGTGGAAGTCCAGGCCCTAGTAGATACCACGCATCTCGCGAACCCGCGGCGGGTCACAGTGGGTCTTGAATCGAACCGGCTCGCCATGTTGCTCGCGGTGCTTCACCGTCATGGGGGTGTCGCCACCTATGAGCACGATGTCTTCGTGAATGTAGTGGGCGGTGTTCGGGTGAGCGAGACTGGGGCCGATCTCGCTATCCTGTTAGCCATCATGTCGAGTCTCAGAAACCAGCCCTTGCCGCGCGATCTCGTGGTTTTTGGGGAGGTTGGATTGGCCGGTGAAATCCGACCGGTGCAAAGCGGACCAGAACGGCTCCGGGAGGCTGCGAAGCACGGGTTTCGGCGCGCCATTGTTCCCTCAGCCAATGCACCCAAGAAGGGGATCTCGGGCCTCTCGGTGAAGGCCATCACCCGGATTGAAGAAGCGCTGGGGCACTTTTGAATTGAGTAGGACACGAGTGCATCGCCCGGACGCCTTCAGGCCGGTTTGTCTGGACTCTCTTTGGTGTTTGAGTTCGTCACTTGCGAATAGGAGCTCAGCCGCGCCACCTTCACGGCGTTACGGGTAGTCTGCACAATCTCGACGGTATAGCCGGCGATCCGCAAGCTCGTGCCCGGCTCCGGGATGGACTCAAGGCGCTCGAGCACCAGACCGTTCAGTGTCTTCGGCCCATCGGTCGGCAGGCGCCAGTGCAGTGTCCGGTTTAGGTCGCGGATGTTTGCGCCGCCATCGACAAGGTAGGATCCATCTTCCAAAGGGTGGATATCCCGACTGTACGTCTGAGGGTCTGTGGTGAACTCGCCGACGATCTCTTCGAGGATGTGTTCTAGGGTAATGAGGCCTTGAATTACACCGTACTCATCGACGACCAATCCAACCCGCTCTTTATTGCGCTGGAAGTTGGCTAATTGAGTGTGTAACTGCGTTCCCCCGGGAACATAATACGGCTCATCGAGAAGGGCTTTCAGGGCGTCAACGGAGACTGTTTCGCCGTCGGCAAACAATCGTGGCACCTTGCGAGAATGTAAAATGCCGACGACGTTGTTTATGTCACCGCGATAGACGGGTAGCCGCGTATGCCGGTAGTTAATAAGCGTTTCCATGATCTTGTCTTCGTCATCATCGAGGTCAATACCAACTACTTCATTGCGGGGAACCATAATGTCCTCAACTGCAGCCTTGTCGAGATCGAGGATACTGATCAGCATCTGTTTGTGGCGCTTCGATACCATCGATCCGGTTTCTCTCACGATGCTGCGTAATTCCTCGCGACTGAGAGGCGTTTCTTTGACTTCCTCAGGACTGATGCCGAGTAATCTTATAAATCCGTTTGCGACGACATTTACAATCCACACTAAAGGGTAGAGAAGTTTGAGCAAGGGACTGAGTACATACGACATAGGGAAGGCAATGCGTTCTGGATGAAGCGCAGCGACGGTCTTGGGAGCAACCTCCGCGAAGATCAGAATGATAAGTGTGAGTAAAATGGCGGAGATGGCGATGCCGATTTCCCCCAACAGCTGAATCGCAATCACTGTAGCAATGGCCGAGGCGAGGATGTTGGCGAAGTTGTTGCCAAGCAGGACCAGACCGATCAAGCGATCTGGCCGCTCAAGTAATTTGCTAGCACGCGTCGCCCCCTTATGCTTCCTGCGTGTCAGATGACGCAGCCGGTAGCGATTGAGCGCCATCATGGCAGTCTCTGAACCAGAAAAGAAAGCTGAGAGCAGGATCAGCACGAACAACGCGCCGAAGAGAATACCTAGGGGGATTTCGTGCAAGAGAAGGATGTGCCTCTTATAGGGGGTGCAACGTGTATTTTCTATGGACAGTGCGTGGCATTGTCAAGTGTCGCCATACCTATGGCGAATGGGTTAACTTTCAGATTAACGGTGAAGAATGAGTTCAAGCGCAACCTTGCTACCAAAGTAGGCGAGCATGAGGGCCACAAAGCCCCCTAGTGTCCAGGCGATTGCTCTGCGGCCTCGCCAGCCAAAATGCCATCGACCCCACAAGAGGACGGCAAACACCAGCCATGCGACGATCGACAATACGGTTTTGTGCACGAGATGCTGGGCGAAGAGATCTTCCACGAACATCAGACCGCTGATCAGGCTCAGGCTGAGTAGAAAGAAGCCGATCCCGATGATCTGGAAGAGCAAGGTCTCCATGGTCTGCAGCGGCGGCAACGCGTGAATGATCCGAACAGGGCGCTTGTTTCGAAGCTGCCTGTCCTGAATAGCCAGCAACAGCGCCTGAAATGCGGCGATGGTGAGCAAACTGTAAGCTATTACGGAGAGCAACACGTGCACGCGCAGCCCCATCGGTGCACTGTCCGGGAGAATGCGGGTCGTCGGGAAATACCTCTCCAGCGCGATCGACAAGGCCGCAAGCGGTAACAGTATGATGGCGAGGTTTTCCAAAGGCTTGGCGATTGCTGTGATTAAAAGAGCCACAGCGACCATCCAGGCAACCAACGAGAGCGCATTGAAAAACCCCATGTTGAGCCCGCTGCTTGTGACAATGGCTTGATATAGCACCGCGCCATGCAGAATGATGGCAAGCATGCCAAGACTGATGGTCTGAACCTTGACGTGTTGGGCGCTGTTTGGTGCATGAAACAGAGCGATAGCAACACGGGACGCCGCGGCGAGGTACAAAATGATCGCGCCAATGCTTACGGCAGCAATGTTCATGAGTCGCCCTTTCTCATCATGATGGCATGATGGCACAGTTGTGCGTGCCATTGAAGAGTCACAGGGGAGCTGGGGTTGGAAATGGGGTGGACGGAGGATTGGACGGACCCAAACACAGGACGAAGCGGCTGCGTTGTGGGGAATTCGCAGACCTTAGCCTACAGGACTGGCTGAAATCCTGGTAGAATCGCCGCTCGTTTTGGGGTGCCACCTCGGGGTGGCCATGGTTCACAGCGTGCAGGCCCGTTGAGGTGCAATGAGCCTCATGAAGAAGACCAACCCTAGGGAAGGTGGATTGACCATCCTCTTCACGGGGCTTCCCTCCTCCGGGAAGTCCACGCTCGCCCACACGCTTGCCAAGCACATCGAGAACGAGTTTTCGCGCAGGGTGACCCTGCTTGATGGCGATGAAATTCGCAAATTACTCTGCAGCGGTCTTGGGTACTCAAAAGAGGATCGTTGCCTCAACATTCTGCGGAATGCCTTTGTTGCGGCTCAAGTAACCCGACATGGTGGTATCGCGATTTGTGCACTGATTGCGCCATTTGCTGAAGTCCGTAACACATTCAGGCGATGGGTCGAAGCGGAACAAGGGACGTTTCTTGAAATTTATGTAGCAACGGCGCTTGACGTGTGTGAGAAGCGCGATATTAAGGGACTTTATGCAAAGGCTCGCGCTGGAGAAATAAGAGGAATGACTGGAATTGATGATCCGTACGAAGTTCCAGAGGATCCCGATCTGCTGCTTGATACGGGTGGCGAGGATATTAACCAATCATTTGAACGATTGCTTGCATGGCTCCAAAGTAATGGTTACCTGGCGATCCTTAGGCGTAAAAAATAGCTTATATGGAGGTGATTTATTTCGCCTCTTGCCCTGTCTAATGATGCACAGCATTTTGTTCGTGCGGATCCCTCACCTGCCGTAGTGTTTAATTGCAGACATTTGCGTGATTTTCTTTTATTCTTTTTTAAATGCGATCTAATCATCAGCTGAGCATGTGCGGAGCCGCACTTCCCCATCGAGGACCGCGGCCTTGCAAGGCCGCATGGCGGTATGACATATGACGAATAATCTTGAGCAAGAGGCGCTCGAATACCACCGCCTGCCGATACCAGGCAAGATTGAAGTGGTTCCAACCAAGCCGTTGGCCAACCAGCACGACCTTGCGCTCGCTTACACGCCCGGTGTTGCAGCCGCGTGTGAGGCGATCGTTAACGATCCTGTGGCTGCGTTCGCTGTCACCGCGCGATCAAATCTCGTCGCCGTCATCACCAATGGCACAGCGGTTCTCGGCATGGGCAGTATCGGCCCTCTGGCTGCGAAGCCGGTCATGGAAGGCAAAGGCGTTCTGTTCAAGAAGTTTGCCGGCATTGATGTTTTTGATATTGAGATTAACGAGGCCGATCCAGTCAAGCTGGTTGAGATCATCGCCAGTCTCGAGCCGACATTTGGCGGCATCAATCTTGAGGATATCAAGTCGCCAGAGTGTTTCCAGATCGAGGGTAAACTGCGTCGACGACTGAAAATTCCGGTTTTTCACGACGATCAGCACGGGACGGCTATCATTGTAGCGGCAGCAATCCTGAACGGGTTGAGGCTAGTTGGAAAGCAACTCGATCAAGTCCAGTTGGTTACGGCAGGGGCTGGCGCCTCAGCGCTTGCGTGCCTCAATTTGCTGGCGGAGATGGGCATGCCGAAGGAGAACATCACTGCCACCGATCGTTCCGGTGTTATCTATCGGGGTCGCGGTGGCAGCATGGAGCCCCACAAGCGACGCTTTGCCCGGGACACGAACGACCGCACCCTTGCGGATGCCATCAAGGGTGCGGATATATTCCTTGGTCTTTCTGGGCCCGGCGTGTTGAAACAGGAGATGGTGAGGAGCATGGCAGAAAAACCGCTGATCCTGGCGCTTGCCAATCCGATTCCGGAAATCTTGCCGGAGGAGGTTAGGGCCGTGCGACCTGACGCCGTTATCGGCACGGGGCGATCTGACTATCCGAATCAGGTCAATAACGTTTTGTGTTTCCCCTATATCTTTCGTGGTGCCCTGGATGTAGGCGCGACTACGATCACTGGGGAGATGAAAATTGCTTGTGTCTATGCGCTTGCGGAACTTGCGATGGAGGTGGCGCCCGATATCGTGGTAGCCGCCTATGGTGGCACGGAGCTCAAGTTTGGTCCCGATTATCTGATCCCCAAACCCTTCGACCCCAGACTCATATTGAAGCTTGCGCCGGCGGTAGCCAAGGCGGCAATGGAAAGCGGCGTGGCGAGCAGGCCAATCGAAGATCTCAATGCGTATTGCCAGCAGCTGACTCGGTACGTATTCGACACAGTGTTGTTTATGCAACCCGTATTCGACCGCGCGAAGCGGGGGCCAAAACGATTGGTATACGCCGACGGTGAAGAGTCAAATGTTCTGCGCGCGGTCCAAGCGGTGGTTGATGAAGGCCTGGCGCAGCCCATTCTTATCGGGCGTGCTGATGTAGTTGCACGACAAATCGAGGAATCGAGATTGCGGATCAGACCGGGAACAGACTTTGAACTGGTCGATCCTAAGAGCGATCCCCGCAGCTCGGACTATTGCGCCCTGTATCACGAGATTAAGAAGGATGAGGGCTTGGCGCTAGAGGATGCGCGCGCTGTAATTCATGAGCAGAATACTGTCATTGCCGCGTTGATGATGAAACGCGGCGAAGCAGACGCGATGATCTGCGGCTTGAAAGGGGATTACGGTGACCATCTCAGGCATATCGTTGATGTGCTGGGGGTCCGGGAAGGCATCGATTATCCTGCCGCGATGAATATCGTAATCTTGAAGAAAGGCACGTATTTTATCTGCGACACTGACATCACGCCGGATCCCACTGCCAAACAGGTGGTGGAGATGACCCTCCTGGCAGCGGAAGCTGTTCGTCGCCTTGGCATTACGCCTAAGGTCGCGCTTTTGTCTCATTCGAATAATAGTAGTGCCGATACGCCAACCGCGAGAAAGATGCGTGAAGCGCTTCAGTTGATCAAGCAACAGGCCCCCGATCTTGAGGTGGAAGGCGAAATGCGTGCGGATGCAGCGCTGCTGGAGGACGTCCGTCGAGCAAGCTTTCCCGATTCGAAGTTTTGGGGTGAGGCCAACGTGCTGATTATGCCGACGTTGGACGCCGCCAATATTGCTCACGACCTCGTTCGTGTGTTGGCCGGCGGCGTCTCAATCGGGCCAATACTTCTTGGCATTGCGCAACCGGCACATATCCTCGCGCCATCCGCGACTGTGCGTCGCATCGTTAATATGACCGCGTTGGCTGTGGTTGAGACACAGATGGACGTAACGACTCGAGACCGGATGGATAACGATACAGGGAAGTTGTTAACTGCACGCACGACACCGCGTGCTGCAGGTCCAATTGAGTCGCGGGACGCTAATCTTCGGGTCTAACTCGGTTGACCTGTAGAGGGCCCCGTTAACTCAATTTTTACACTTGATTCTGGGCCCGATAATCCTGGATAAAGTGATCCACCATCCCGAGGATGTAGTTGCCTAAGCGCCGCAATTCAATTTGCTCTACAGGGCCGACTCTGCCATCCGACCAGATTGTGGTTGGCGTAAACGCACCCTGCGTGTTGGAAAGTGGTAGCTTGTTTGCGACCTTTACGCCTACGGCATAGGAGTACCAGCGATAGCTGCCACTGGAGATACCAATGTCAATCTGCATCAACACGGCATGCGGCGATTTGAGGGCTTCATCATAGTTGAGCACTCCTAATCCGGCCTGTTGCAAGCGCTCCGTAATGGCCTTCTCGAGGTCCGCTTGGTCAAGCCCGTATCGTTTAGAATCGCCACTCAGCGATCCGTAGTAAGTCCAATTAAACTGCAGGGTAACTGCATCGATGCCCTTCAGAGTGAGATCGCTAAAGTCGCCTCCAGAATTATCCCTAGGTGTGCTCGGGGTCGTTTCACCATCGTATGCCCCAACCTGGGGTGCAGCAACGAGCAGCAACGACAATAGGCCGTAGTAAAACCAGGAAGACTTATACATCGGGCATTTCCCTCATGACATCTGACCCGTGAGTCTTAACGTTTGACCCTTCCCCGGGTAAGCGGTTCCATCACACTGGGTTCTCAGGTATTGTTTAATGAGGCCCTACGCTTCTGTAGCTGATGACAGACATTGTAATAGACGTTAATCGCCTCAGTAAAGCGTACGGTAGCGTACTCGCCGTCGACGAGGTGAGTTTCCGTGTGCAGCGCGGCGCCGTCTGCGGCTTGTTGGGCACTAACGGCGCCGGCAAGACAACCACGATTGCAATGCTTCTTGGCCTTATCGTGCCAACTTCCGGCCAAATCACCGTCTTCGGCGAAGATATACTGAGGGATCGCTACCGGGTTTTGGGGCGAATGAATTTTTCCTCGCCGTATGTGGATCTTCCACAGAGACTGACCGTCGAAGAAAACTTGACGGTCTACGCTCGGTTGTATGGTGTTCGGAACGTCGATAAAAGGCTTCGGCAGTTAGGTGTAGATTTGGAGGTTGCCTCGTTCATAAAGCGACCGTTCCGTACCCTATCTGCTGGACAGAAAACGCGAGTTGGCCTTGCCAAAGCCCTGATCAACGAGCCCGAACTCCTGCTGCTGGATGAGCCGACCGCGTCTCTTGACCCGGATACGGCTGACCGTGTTAGGAGTTTTCTCTCCAGCTACCAGGCGTCATCGGGTACCACATTACTGCTGGCATCGCACAACATGACGGAGGTCGAGCGCATATGCACCGATGTGATGATCATGCGAGCAGGACGGATCGTCGATCAGGGCACGCCTCAGGGGCTCATCGCACGGTACGGCCGTGGAACGATGGAAGAGGTCTTCCTCGACGTGATGCGGGAGACGAATGATCGAGAAACGGATCGAAGAAGGGCGGCCCTATCGTGAGCATTGAAATGTCCCCTGCCTTCTCTGTGCGCCGCGTCGCGGCGATGGTGCTGCGTTATTTATATCTCTTGCGTGGATCGTGGCCACGTATCCTCGAGCAGGCGTATTGGCCCACCGTACAGATGATTATGTGGGGCTTTATCACCCAGTTCTTCGTTACCAACAGTTCTTGGGTTGCTCACGCAGCGGGTGTTCTGTTGTCTGCCGTTTTATTGTGGGATGTGCTCTTTCGTGCGCAGCTCGGCGTATCCGTCGTATTTATGGAGGAGATGTTTGCGCGCAACCTCGGGCACCTGTTTGCAAGCCCCTTGCGACCGCAGGAGCTGGTGGCTTCATTGTTGGTGATTAGTCTGTTTCGCACGCTACTTGGTGTTGGCACAGCCGCATTGTTGGCGATCCCCCTCTATCGTTATTCAATATTCGATCTTGGATTACCGCTGCTGGGCTTTTTTACAAACTTGCTGGTCTTTGGCTGGGCGATCGGGTTTCTGATATGCGGCCTCCTGTTACGTTATGGCCTCGGGGCGGAAAGTCTGGCCTGGGTGGCGATCTTCGCTATCGCGCCCATCAGCGGGATTTACTATCCCATTTCAACTTTACCCCACTGGTTACAGTCGGTTGCCTGGGCGATTCCGAGCAGCTATGTCTTTGAAGGTATGCGCGCGGTACTGTTTGAACATCGATTTGACAGAGAATTATTTCTCAATGCAGTCGTATTGAATAGTGTCTACCTCGCGGTGGGGATCATCGTATTTTTTTGGGTCTTTCGGATCGCACGCGTGCGCGGCCTGCTATTGCAGGTCGGTGAGTAGCCCTATCCTGCTTCGTTTTTTACCTCGCCGTCACAGCCTGCGTAATGCTAACTGCCACGATCAGCGAGAAGCAGATCAGCGTCCAAGTCGGAATGCTGAGACCCAGGAAGGTCCAGAGGACTTCGGCACAGTCGCCTGTCCCGCTCAAAATGATCTTGAGTGTTTTACCGAGTGGATAGGTGTTCAGCATGTACTCAAGCCCGGGGCCGCACTCCGGCACTTGCTCTGGTGGCAGGTGTTCCAGGTACACCTGCCGTCCGGCGATGGCAGCCCCTCCAAGTGCTCCCAGGATGATGAGAGTGCTGTAGATTCTAACGCCCGCGCTCCTTGGGCCATGGATCGCGGCTATGAGACTGATGAGCGCGATCAGCACAAATGCAAGGCGCTGCAGAATACATAGCGGGCACGGTTCGAGGTCTTTAACGATCTCGAGATACATGCCGAAGGCGAGGAGTCCCATGCAACCAAGACAGATCATAAGATAGATCACTCGATTTAGGCGCATGACACATTCCCTGCAGTTAGAAGTCAGTGCTGACAGCATCATTATTAATTACCATTGTAACCTAGGGTCGCTGGATCCCACCGATATAGGCGGCGAGATGGCGGGGAATACGCTCATCGAGCCAGTATCTTGCACGCCACGGAACTGGACCGCTGACAAATCCTACATGACCGCCGTGTTCGCTTAGCTCTAATGATGTGCTGGGGGATAGTGCCGATGCGTCCGGTATCGCCTCTCGCGTCATGAATGGATCATCCGCCGCGTGCAATATGAGTGTTGGCACGCAGATCCTGCTGAGATACTGACGGCTGCTAGAGCGATTGTAGTAATCATCAACATTTTTAAACCCATGTAAAGGGGCAGTGATCGCATCGTCAAAGGCATGGAAGTTTCTATACGTCGCCAGTCTGTCCAGGGCAATAGGGGATTTCAGCATTCGAAATTTTCTCGTCGTCTTCGCGCGAAGACTCTTGAGTAATATCCATTGATAGAAGCGCGAGAAACCGCGATCAAGGCGCTCGGCACTGTTGTGCAGATCAAATGGGACAGACACGGCAACAGCCGCTGTAAGACCCGAATCACTCCCACGCTCGCCAAGATATTTCAACAACACATTGCCGCCTAAGGAATACCCAACGCACGCGAGCGGGGTTATTGGCTCTCTTTCCCTTAGTATGTCAATCAGATAGCTAATATCGCCTGTGTCACCTGAGTGATAGCTGCGGGCCAGACGGTTTAGCGTTGAGCCACAACCTCGGAAATGCAACAGCACTCCTCGCCACTTGCGTTCGTGAATCGCTGCCATAACCCGCGCCACGTAGGGGGATCGGATGCCGCCCTCCAAGCCGTGCAAGACGATGACGATGGGACCGGAGCGACCGGTGGTCCATGCCAGGTCGACAAAGTCACCATCCGGCAGCTCGAGGCGTTCCTGCTGGAGGGCAATCCTGTGGGCACGCGAAGGCAGGCGTGGCCATAGGGTTTGTGCGTGTGGACCGGGTAGCCACCAGGCGGGCTTAAACGGTTGGCGGATGATCACACGGGGTGCGCTCGATGCGGATGAAATCGCACGATTGTTATGACTAGCCCGTCCCCCTTCGCTCAGTCAAGATAGCGGCTAAGGAGTCCCTGGTAGGCATCGACGCGTCGGTCACGAAGATAGGGCCACTGGTGACGTAGGGCCGCGCTTCGGGCGAGATCCAGTGTTACCGAGTGCACCGCGTCTTCAGCGCAGGGCGCCTGAAACAAGACTTCCCCTTGTGGCCCTGCGATGAAGCTTGAGCCCCAGAATTCAATCCCCGCATCGTTCTCCCTTGCGCTTTGCTCGAGCCCCCAGCGGTTGCACACAGCAAGCGGCAGGCTGTTGGCAATGGCATGGGCGCGTTGGATGGTGATCCAGGCGTCACACTGGCGTGCGCGTTCCTGTTCCGTGTCGTTGCGATCCCAGCCGATCGCGCTCGGGTAGAGGAGGAGATCAGCGCCCGCAAGCGCCATCAGACGCGCGGCCTCTGGAAACCACTGGTCCCAGCACACCAGCACGCCGAGCGTTCCAGCAGAGGTGGGTATCGGCCTAAACCCTTGGTCGCCTGGGGCGAAATAGAATTTTTCGTAGTAGCCGGGATCGTCGGGAATGTGCATCTTACGGTACGTGCCCGTAATCTCGCCGTTTCGCTCCAACACCACGGCCGTATTGTGGTACAGGCCACGGGCGCGGCGTTCGAAGATGGAGGCGACGATGACGACACCCAGTTCAGCGGCGACGCGGGATAGTTGTTCAGTCGTTGGCCCCGGAATCGATTCTGAGAGTTCAAACATGGTTGCGTCTTCGAACCGGCAGAAATAGGGATGGCAGTGCAGCTCCGGCAATAACACAAGCTCGGCGCCTTGCCGGTGTGCTTCACAGATCCCTGAAACGGATGCTTGGAGATTGTGTTTGCGGTCCTCGGTGCATGCATGCTGCACAAGGCCGACAGACATGTGGGTGTTCATTGGACAACCCCGCGTGGTAAGTGCGTAGCGACACAGTGGAGACTGCCGTATTCATGAATTAACGGCAAGGCATTGACTCCAATAGTTTGACGCAGAGGAAAACAGTCCGCCAGGATCTTCAGTGCCAAAGCATCGGCAGGATCCTCGTAGGTTGGCACCAGGACCGCATCGTTGAGGATCAGAAAATTGGCGTAAGTCGCAGGGAGTGGCTCGCCATCGTTTGAACGGATCAGTCGCGGGCACGGCAGGGGGACAAGACGATACGGCTCCCCGTCTAGCCTTTGCAAGACATGTAACTCTCGCACCATCGCGTCAAGCTCCGGGTAATTAGGGTCATCCTCATCATTACACTGCAGGTGAGCGATGCTCTCTCGGTCGACAAACCGTGCCAGGGTGTCAATGTGTCCGTCGGTATCGTCGCCCAACAGCTGCCCGTTATTTAACCACAGGATGCGACGACAGCTAAGGCGTTCTAACAACTGGGACTCGATTTGTTTGGGGGTAAGATTTGGGTTACGTGTTGGAGAAAGGAGACAGCGTCTGGTCGTAAGGAGTGTGCCAGCACCGTCCGTCTCGATACTTCCTCCTTCGAGCACGAAATCAATACTTTCCACGGGAGTGTGTCCAAATGCCCCCGCCGCATGCAGCGTCTGCGTGATGAGGTTATCGCGATCGGCCGGATACTTGTTACCCCAACCGTTAAACTCAAAGTCCAAGAGCAATGCATTTCCGTCCTCGAGTACACCGATGGGCCCATGGTCGCGTGCCCAACTATCATTTGAAGGGGCAACATAGAGTCGATGGCGGTTGACCTTGATCTGGGCCTGTCGCAACAGGGTATCGACATGATCACGGTGTTCCTCATCGTTACAGGCGATCACAAGCTTTTGTGAATCAGATACCGCTTTCGCGATCGCAACGAAGGCACTCTCGGCTGCTAAGGGCTCCTGCTGCCAATTACTCTCTGGATGCGGCCAGGTCATGAGCAGTGCACTTTGCGGTTCCCACTCCGCAGGATAGCGTGTCACTTTATGAGGCATTGAACGAATAGGGTAACGGTTGGATGTGGACTGTGGGACCCTCCTGGCCATGCAATCGGGCCTCACCGGACATGGCCGCCTCGATTTCGATCACGGCGAGCATGGAGATCCCGCCGTCTGGATGAGGTTGCGCGTTCAGCACCTGGCCAATGGGCTCGCTGGTTTTCTTCGCGAACAGACCATCGCCCGGATCCGGCACCGCCCTCATGTCCACGTGTCCAAGGTAGGTGCGCCGCTTGAATGCACCCCGGTATCTGACCCTAGCGATAACCTCCTGTCCTGGGAAACAGCCCTTGTCAAAGCTGAGCGCACCGAGTGCGTGGAAATTGAGCATCTGGGGTAAAAACGCGTCTGCTGTGGCGGGAGTGATCGTCGGGATCCCGGACAGGATATCCAGCAGGGCCCAAGGCCCGGCACCGACCGGCTTTATTTGCGTTGCCAGCGCCTGCCATAGCGCCTTTAGTCTCGGCTCCTCCCCGAGGGCCAGAAAGCGGGGCATGGGACCCGGGATGCGGAGCAACGTCACCGCGCCGTGCTGCGTAGCCTCGCCTGGGAGCTGGGGTATCTCCCCGACTGATTGCTTAAGTAACGTCACGGCTCGAGGGCCTGCGAGACCGATACGGGCCAGTTCAGGGCTGGCATCGGCAATCGTAACGGCGTCACGTAGCACATAGCCGCGCAGCCGCCCCATCGTCATTTCAACGAGTTCCTGCGGTAACAACAGGTAGTAAGATTCCGCACGCTTGAAGATCCAAAAACTCGTCAGCACGTGTCCTTTGGGTGTGCACCAAGCACTAAGCTGGCCGCGATGCAGAGTGACTTCTTTAATATTCGTTGTGAACTGCCTATTCAAGAAATCGCCGGCATCAACACCACGAACCTCAAGTAACCCTAGGTGCGATAGGTCTGCAATGACATCTGTGGATAGCACGGATCGGTTCTCTGCCACCGGATCACCGTAATCGGTAACGATTTTATCCACAACCCTCGCACCGACAGTTGTAAGGAAATGTGACCAATTATCTTCCATTATTACGAGATTTCGTTGGAATCTTTCGGTAACCCAAGTCTAGTATCGAAGCTTTAGTAGGAGAATCTGCAAAGGCAGCTATTGAGAGATGAGTAAAGAGGCGCCTGAAGTATTACAACTATTTCTCAATGGTTGAAGTCATGCGGATCTCCTCTACGAGGCGGGCGAGACCTGTATTGCCAGGCTGCGATCGGCCCTTGAGCCAGGAGAGCAGATCATCATCTGATTGATTCAGTAACTCTTCGAAGTGATGCTTATCCTCCGTTGGAAGGTCGTCGTAACGCCGCTCAACGAACCTTTGTAGCATTAAATCGAGTTCCCGTAAGCCGCGTCGGCAACGCCATAGAAGCCGGGACCGTTCACCCATCGGTCGTCCAACAGTACACGTGCAACGATGAGCCTAGGTAGCGCGCGTGATCAAGAGTTTTTTGATCTCGGCGATGGCCTTGGCAGGATTGAGGCCCTTCGGGCAGGTGTTCGTACAGTTCATAATGGTGTGGCACCGATAGAGACGGAATGGATCCTCGAGGTTGTCCAGCCGTTCACCGGTGTGCTCATCTCGACTGTCTGCGATCCAGCGGTAAGCCTGCAGAAGAGTTGCCGGCCCGAGGTAGCGATCGCTGTTCCACCAGTAACTGGGACAACCGGTAGAACAACAGGCGCACAAGATGCACTCGTACAGCCCATCTAGCTTGGTGCGCTCTTCTTTCGATTGTAGCCGCTCCCGATCTCGCGAAGCGGGCGTCTCGGTCTTAAGCCAGGGCTCCACTGAGGCATATTGGGCGAAGAAGTTCGCAAGATCCGACACAAGGTCTTTGACGACCGGCAGGTGTGGCAGGGGATAGACTTTGACCTCCCCCGGAATATCTTCGATTGCCTTGATGCAGGCGAGTGTGTTGGTGCCGTCGATGTTCATCGCGCAGGAGCCACAGATACCTTCCCGGCATGAACGCCGGAACGTCAAGCTTGCATCCACCTCGTTCTTGATCTTGATCAGGGCGTCCAGCACCATCGGCCCGCAGCGATCCATATCAAGTTCATAGGTATCCAGACGCGGATTTGCTCCGCTATCCGGATCATATCGATAGATGACGAAGCGTTTCTTGTTCGCCGAATCAGCGGTCGCGTCAAAGGTTTTACCCTTACGCACCTTCGAATTCGCGGGTAGTGTGAATTCAGCCATGGGGGTTACCCTCGCGGTGAAGTCCGTTAGTATACCCGTGCCTTGGGCGGAAACGAGTCAACTTCATCCGTGAGCGGTTGCAGGTGAACCGGCCGGTAGTCAAATCGTACCTCAGACTTATCTTCTAGCCAGGCCAAGGTATGTTTCAACCAGTTCGGGTCATCTCGATCGGGGTAGTCCTCGCGGGCATGAGCCCCCCGGCTTTCTGTGCGGTTGAGCGCTGAACATACGGTGACCATTGCTTGGGCCAGCAAGTTTTCGAGCTCAAGCGTCTCGATGAGATCCGTATTCCATATCATGGACCGATCTGCAACCTGCACATCCACGAATGACTCAAAGATCCCTTGCATCTTTTGTCTGCCTTCCTCCAGGACCTCGCCCGTGCGAAACACCCCCGCATTGCTCTGCATCGTCTTCTGCATTTCAAGCCGGATCCTTGCCGTGGGTAGGGAGCCCTTGGCGTGCCGGAGCCGGTCCAGCCGATTCAAGATGGGTTCCTCAAGATGCTTGGGCAAAGGCTGTTGGGGCGTATGTGGCTTGATGTGCTCGGCGCAGAACTTCGCTGCGGCGCGCCCAAAGACGACGATGTCCAGCAACGAATTGGAGCCCAGCCGGTTGGCACCGTGTACCGATACGCAGGCGCATTCGCCAATGGCCATCAACCCCGGGACCACAGCGTCTGGGTTACCGTCTTTCAATACGACCACCTGACCATGATGGTTAGTGGGGATCCCGCCCATATTGTAGTGCGCTGTGGGTATCACAGGGATGGGTTGCTTAGTCACGTCCACACCGGCAAAAATCCTCGCGGTCTCTGCAATCCCCGGGAGCCGTTCATGGATGACCTCTGGGCCGAGATGTTCGAGGTGCAAAAGGATCTGGTCAGCGTGTTTTCCAACGCCGCGGCCTTCGCGGATCTCGACGGTCATGGCGCGGCAGACGATGTCGCGCGAGGCGAGATCCTTGGCGTTTGGTGCATAACGCTCCATGAATCGCTCACCTTCCGAGTTTGTTAAATAAGCACCCTCGCCCCGAGACCCCTCGGTGATAAGACAACCCGACCCGTATATGCCAGTTGGGTGAAACTGCACGAACTCCGTATCTTGAAGTGGCAGGCCGGCGCGTAGCGCCATGGCATTTCCATCACCCGTGCACGTATGCGCGGAGGTGGAGGAGAAATAGGCACGCCCGTATCCCCCCGTTGCAAGCACTGTGGCATGGGCTCGAAAGCGATGCAGGGTACCATCTTCGAGGTTCCAGGCTAGGACACCACGGCAGACCCCTTCATCGTCCAGGATGAGGTCGATCGCAAAATACTCGATGAAGAATTCCGCCTGATGCTTCAGTGATTGCTGATAGAGTGTGTGCAAGATTGCGTGACCCGTGCGATCGGCAGCAGCGCACGTACGCTGCGCGGTGCCTTTCCCGAAGTGGGTGGTCATGCCGCCGAAGGGACGTTGATAAATTCTGCCGTCCTCTGTTCGCGAAAACGGTACTCCAAAGTGCTCTAGTTCAATGACGGCGGGTAGGGCCTCGCGGCACATGTATTCGATTGCATCCTGATCCCCCAGCCAGTCAGACCCCTTGATGGTGTCGTACATATGCCAGCGCCAATCGTCTTCGCCCATGTTACCGAGCGCGGCGCTCATGCCACCCTGGGCGGCCACGGTATGGCTCCGTGTTGGGAAGACCTTGGTAATGCAGGCCGTCGGTAGGCCCTTTGCGGCCATCCCCAGGGTGGCCCGCAGCCCCGCACCACCTGCGCCAACCACTACCACATCGTACTGGTGATCAATAATCTCGTAGGCACCGGCCATCGGGGGCTAACTCCCCAAGGACACCTTTAGCACCGCAAACGTGCAAACGATGCCAAGAAAAATGGTTGTGAAGCTCAGCACGATGAGGCTAGTGAACTTTAGCCATTCAGTATGGATATAGTCTTCAATGATGACCTGCATGCCAAGTTGTGCATGGTAGAACAGCGCCAAGAAAAAAAGGATGAACAGCACGGTCACGGAAGGGGATTGGATCCACGCTACGACCCCCGCGTAGTCAGCGCCCACCATTGAGAGGACAGACGCGATAAACCACAGAGTCAGTGGCACTAGCGCAACAGCCGTAACACGTTGGGCCCACCATTGGCGTACGCCGTCCTTGGCCGAGCCGAGGCCACGGACCCGGGCAATGGGAGGGCGGAGCATCTATGCGCCGCCTCCTGGTCCATTCATCGCCATCACCCAGGTCACGACGGTCAGCACCCCTGTGGCAAGCACTACTGCCATACCCGAGGCGTAAACCGTCTTGATCTCAAAACCATATCCTGCATCCCAGAAGAGGTGACGAATGCCATTGCAAAGGTGATAGTAGAGCGCGAGCGTCCATAGAAACAGGACGACCTGCCCAACCCATGATCCCAACAGGGCCTGAGCGCTCGCGAATGCCCCGGGGCCAGCCGCGATTGCGAGCAGCCAATAGGCGAGCAGGATGGTCCCGAGGGTAAGGAGCATACCTGTCGCCCGGTGGGTGATGGAAAGAACCGAGGTGAGTTGCCACCGGTACACTTGCAGATGCGGTGCGAGCGGACGTTTGTCCTGTGCCATACCGTAGAACCTCTAGGGCGTCTTGTTAATGTCCCCGCTGTGTGATCCCATGTGGAACCCTGGGAAATTGCCCGCCTCTTGTGTCCATTTTGGCCGGGGAACCCCCTCCGGGCGGCTTCCCAGGGAGTCGCTTAAGTGGAGCTAAAAGTCACAACACCGGCCGCGTCGTTCCCAGTCCCCGTAACGCGTGGGCTCAGGACCTTTGGGGCCACCAATCTCCCGAGGAGCGCTGGCCGTGCCCTCCTCTTGCAGCGGGACCTTTTTTTGTGATTTTTTCTCCCTGATTTTCCGCTCTTTGTTCATGCTTCTGTGCGAGTTACCCCACGCTGAAATGTCCACTTACCTGCTTTCGGGAGCCCTGATCCGCCGTCTACCAAGGCAAAATCGTCATTCTTTTGGTGTTGTCGACCGTGAAGACGGAGCTAGTATCTTTTTAATGAAGGGCGATTTCAAGACTTCAGCTGCGTGCCGTTGAACCCGATGAACAGCGCGTTTCAGGCGCCAATTCGCCTTAGATTGCGGCCTTCACGATGGCTGATGATCGCTCTTTTGACCGCACATTTTGGGGCGATGGCCGTACTCATCCCGCTCGATCTCCCCATTTGGACCAAGCTTGTAACGGTTGGCGTGCTGGGGGTGAGCCTGATTCACTCATTGCGGCACTACGTGCTAGGGGCGAGCCCGTGGTCACTGGATGAGCTATTGCTCAGCTCCGAAGGGGAGTGGCGGCTCACAACTGTCCGCGGGGAGACGTATTCGGCTGAACTTCTGCCGAGTGCCTTTGTGCATCCGTGGCTGATTGCATTGCGTTTTAAGGTGGATGGTCGCACCCAGCCGGTGGTGATTATGCCCGATCAAGGGGATCCCGAGACGCTGCGGCGCTTGCGGGTGAGGCTTAGGATGTGAGCCGCATGCGGGCTAGGGCGTGGTGCGCCTCTTTATCCGGCGGCGTTTCTCCCGCCGCATGATTCGCCACGCGATCCACAATTTTCGAAGCGGCGTAAGCGTCATGTGCTGCTCAAATACACGGTAGCCGTCACTTTCGATCTCATTGAGGGTCGCGAGGACGATCTCTGCCATGATCACGCCGTGTAATTGCAGCCAGCGATCACGTTCCGGCAGCCCACGGACGGACTGGTGAATTTGCTCTCGCGCTCGATCAATTTGGACGTGGACTAGCCCTTTCAGTTTGTCCGTGGTATTCGATGTAAGAAGATCATGAACGTCCACCGTCATTTGCTGCATGTCATCTCTAGGAATGAATAGTCGCCCCGCCGCGGCATCTTTGCGGATATCTTGAATAACTGTTGCGAGTTGAATAGCCGAGCCGAGCTTTCGGCCATATTCCAATGTCTGCGGGTCGTGGTATCCCGTGACGATTGTTGACATTAGCCAAATAAGCCCGGATGTGCACTCGCAGTGTTGGGCGAGCTCGCTGAATGTGTTGTAGGTGGTGCCATTGATTGTTATTTCTGTGCAGTCAATTATGTGAAGAAAGTTCTCAACTGGGAGTTGATACTGTTTGATTATGGGATGAAGCGACTGTCCGAGCGGGTGCCGTGCACGGCCTTCAGAGGCACGCTGGATTTCTTCCCGCCACCACTGAAGTTTCATGCGCGCAACGCCCGGGTCGGAGCAGCCCCGAACGACTTCATCTATTTCAAAGCCAAACGCGTGCAGTGTGGTGACGGCCGTTCGTGCTTCCAGAGGCAGAAACAAGGTGCTGTAATACAAGCTTGAGCCCGGCGCAGCAACCCTGTCACGGAAATAGTCATCAGCTTCCACGGGGTTCAAGCGCTGCATGATTAAGGCTAAGCCAGTCAATGAGATCGAGGGGAGTTTCAATGATTCCGTCCGCCCCCCATGTTGAAGGATCCTCTTCATGATCGATGTAACCGAAGAGTGCGACCAGCGTTCGCATGCCGGCCAGGGTCCCGGCCCTGATATCACGCTGGGCGTCACCGACGTAGACGCATTGCGACGGCTTGCTGTCTAAGAGCTCACAGGCGAGCAAGAGGGGCTCTGGATGCGGTTTGCGGTTAGCGACACTGTCGCCACTAACGATACAGGCCGCGCGAGGACTCAAGCCAAGTTCCTCTAGCAGAGGGTTGGTCAGCCAAGCGGGCTTGTTGGTGATCACGCCCCATTTCATCCCATTCCTCTCCAGCCACTGGAGCGCCGTCTCCATGCCCGGGAAAAGGCGTGTCTCGTTGGCAAGGTGGGAACGGTATAGCGCCAGGAAACGCTGGCGCAGGTCTTCAAAAGACGGATCCGAGCCGCTGATCCCGAAGCCCAATTGAATGAGAGCATCGCTCCCATGAGACACGCGTACACGGATTTTTTCATACGCGAGCGGCTGGTGGCCCTCGTCCTGCAGCAGCCGATTGAGGACGTGCGCAAGGTCAGGTGCTGTGTCTGCCAACGTGCCATCCAGGTCAAAGAAGACGCTGCGCAATCGTTCAAGGACCTGTGTCATCGTGCAACTCGGCATGCAGGATGTAGTTCACGTCCACATCACGGCCTAGAAAGTACCGTCGCATTAATGGGTTGTAGCTAAGCCCCGTGATGTCCCGAAGCTCCAGGGCAACCTCACGTGACCAGCTGGCGAGTTCAGAAGGACGAATAAACCTGGCGTAGTTGTGGGTGCCTTTCGCAAGCACACCGAGGACATATTCCGCTCCGATAATCGCAAGAAGATAGGCCTTTAGTGTGCGGTTAATGGTGGAGAAAAAGGCGTGGCCTCCCATGGTCAGGAGGCGGGCACATGCCTGTACTACACTTGCCGGGTCCGGCACGTGTTCGAGCAATTCCATGCAGGTGACCACGTCGAATTGACCTTGATGGGTCTCTGCGAATTGTTCAGGGGTGGTCTGAACATATTCCGCAGCAACGCCGGCGCTAGATTGGTGTTCACGGGCAGCCGCAAGGGCCGCGGCACTGACGTCGATGCCGGTAACGATCGCTCCTCGTATGGCCATGCCCTCTGCCAGGATGCCGCCTCCACATCCGACATCCACGATTCTCTTTCCCGCAAGTCCGACACGTTGGTCAACATAATTGAGACGGAGCGGATTGATCTCATGTAGCGTACGGAATTCTCCGGTGCGGTCCCACCATTGGCCGGACGCTGCCTCGAACTTGGCGAGTTCCTGGTTATCAACGTTGTCTGTGGCGTAACGCATAGGGCGAAGGATACCTTACCTGAACAGATGTGCGCACACCACCATGACGTTTGTGGCACTGATTCGTCGTACCCTGTGACGTTATAATGATTTTTATAGCGATGGCGTCTGGGCGATCTTGAGTTTATGAGGCTTTACCTTGTTCAGCATGGTGATGCGGTTCCCAAGGTCCGCGATCCCGAAAGGCCGCTGAGCGATAAGGGATTGGGCGACGTCAAAAGGTTGGCCGCGTGGCTGGCCAAGCGGGATTTAAAGGTAGGACGAATTCTGCACAGCGGTAAGACCCGCGCCAAGCAGACAGCCGAACTGTTGGCCGGTAAGATTGCATCAGGTACCGCCATCGAAGCGGTGGCCGGAATTGATCCAACCGATCCGATCGAACCTTTCATGCAGCTGCTCGACGGCTGGACGGACAACGTGCTGGTTGTGGGCCACCTCCCATTCCTGGCAAAACTCGTTTCTCGCCTTGTTTGTGAGAGTGCAAGGCGCCCAGTTGTCGCATACCTTCCGGGGAGTATCGTTTGCCTGGAAAAGGAAGCCGACACGGGTTGGGTGATATCCTGGATGGCGCGTCCGGAATTACTCGGGTGACCGTAGTCCCATCGGCAGGGAGATAAATGACTGGATCGGCGGGATTAATGCATAAGAGCCTGAACTGCCTTCCGCGCCCAAGCAATAGACTCCAAGTAGCAGTCCTTGATTTTTGCAATATCTAATGATTCAAAGGCAACGCCATCCCATTGCCCTCGTTCGTATTGAATCACACAGCGCAAGGCAGCACCCAATTCGCCCTCAGTTTTCTGTACAGCGCGCGCGACTTCTTTATCAAGTGGCAAGGACTTAAGAATTTCCTCGATGGGCATGCCGAGCACCGCGTCGAGATTGGAGAATAACCCAGCGGTAAAATAGCACTCCCTATTCGCCTTCGCGGCTGCTTCTGCGAGCAACTCGCACATTTTGGCGCGAATAGCGGCAGTTGTAATCAGATCATTAGGAAGACCGCTGATTCCAGAAAGGGCAGTAAGACTTATGCAATTTTGAATGTGTCGCACGCCGGTTAATGCCAGCAAGCGGCTTAGGGAATCGACCCTCACGGCAAGCGAAAAGATATTTGAGTTGATGTAACGTAATAAACGTTGACTCAGTGACCCGTTGGAAGCAATTGCCTCCACAAGTTGTTTGTCATCGGTCTCTGGAGCATACAGGATAGCGAGTAGCTGAAGAGTCACAAGTCGATCTGTTGCTATGCGCTTGCCACTGATGATCCTTGGCTTAGATAGAAAAAATCCCTGGTAATAGTCAAAACCCAGAGACCGACAGAACTCGAAGTCTTCCTGTGTTTCGATTTTTTCAGCCAGAAGTTTCAAACTGAACTGCCGCAGCACATCTACATGCTCTTTCAGTGTATCCCGGTCTTGGCTTAGGACATCAACCTTAATGATGTCGGCGACTTCAACTAGTTCGGTGTATTTGTGGCTATAGGTAAAATCGTCTAACGCAATGGTATAACCCTCCTCCGATAAAGACCGCAATCCGTGGATCAGTCTGTCATCTACCTCAATGTCCTCAAGGACCTCGAGGACAATTCGATCCTTTTCGACGGGGAGCGTGTGATCCCCCAGGACGAATCCACGAGTCAAATTAATAAAGGCGGGCAGCTGGCCGACAATGTTGTTAAGACCAATTTCGAGAAACGTATTTAAAATTACTTGCGCTGTCGCCGAATCACCGTCGTCAAATGCGGCCCTGGTCGCCCAATTGCTTCCGCGAAATAGGAGTTCGTAGGCAACAACGTCGAGGCTGCTGTTGTAGATCGGTTGTCTCCCGACCAGGACCTGTTCGGTCATAGGGCAACTTCCGTGTACATAGGGACGCGGACCCTAAATCGGAGAGTAAGTTGGTGGTAGATGTTACGGTTCCTTTTTGTCTTGCGTACCGTACTTCGCGATATATTCAGCGGACAGTTTTTTCGCCGCCTTTAACTCGTCGGGAGAGAGCATGGCCTCAGCCGCCGGTACGCTTTCCGCCGCTCCGGAATGGCCCTGATGTGCAGCCGTACTATACCAGGCGTAGGCCATCTCAAAGTCCTGCGGAACACCCTTGCCATCGACATAAAGGTTGGCCAGCCTATATTGGGCCTGGGGAATACCATGCTCGGCTGCCTTGCGATACCACTTAGCTGCCTCCTCAAAGTTCTGCTCCACTCCCTGACCATTGGCATACATTACCGCTAGGTAGTACTCGGCATATTCATGCTCTGACCCTTCGGCAAGGGCCTGCATCGTCTGATAGGCCCTCGCGTAGTCGCCCATGGAATAGGCAGCCGCCCCGTCATTGAAATCGGCGGCTAATAACGTGAGTGGTGAAAGTAGAAAAGCAAGTCCTAGGAACACTTTTCTCATGGCATTTGCCTCTGCTGGTTGCCTCGGTCAAGCGAAACACGGCGCATGAAGTAGAATACCTATGTCCGGTCCTCTGGCACCCGGCGAGCCATCCGAGTGGGTTGGGCCAAGGGAGAAAGAACCGAGCTCGATCTGACTAATTGGGTTCCTTAGTCCACAGTCGGGGAAAATTGTTCCATGCGCGAGCAGGAAAGTAAACCGCGGGAGATTCAGCAATGAATAGGTTCCGTGCCTATCGGATCCATAATGACAACGGGCGAGTCTTTGGACAGTTGGAGACAATGTCTCTGGACGACCTTTCTCCAGGTGAGGTCGTTATCCGGGCGAAGTATTCCAGTGTCAATTACAAGGATGCGCTTGGAGCAACGGGCGCGGGCAAGATTGTGCGGCGCTTCCCATTGGTCGGTGGTATTGACGTGTCAGGTTATGTGGAGTCATCGAACGATGCACGTTTAAAAGAAGGTGATGAGGTTCTGGTGACGGGCTATGAGATGGGCGTCAATCATGATGGCGGCTACGCGGAGCGCGTACGCGTACCGGCGGCGTGGGTCACCCCGCTACCCAGAGGCATGTCACTTTTTCAGGCGATGGCATTGGGGACCGCGGGATTTACGGTCGGGCTCTGCGCGCAGCGGCTTGAAGATAACAGACAAACGCCTGATATGGGGCCGATCGTGGTCACCGGTGCGACGGGCGGCGTTGGGAGCATCGCCATCGATATTCTTTCCGCGCGCGGTTACCAGGTCACAGCCGTGACCGGAAAGGCCCATGAACACGGCTATCTTCGATCATTGGGTGCGGAGGAGATCCTTGATCGAGGAAAGCTCGACCTTGGGAGTCGCCCGCTGGAGAGCGCGCTCTGGGGTGGGGCGATCGACAATGTTGGCGGTGATATCCTGGCTTGGCTTACGCGCACGACGAAGCCGTGGGGAAATATCGTGTCGGTGGGGTTGGTCGGCGGCAGCGAGCTGCACACCACGGTCATGCCGTTTATTCTCCGCGGGATCAGCCTCATCGGCGTGACCGCGTCGGGTTGTCCAATGGAACTGCGCAACAGGATCTGGGAGCGTCTGGCAACCGACCTCGCGCCACGCCATCTCGACGCCATCGCATCACGGCGTGTGGGTCTTAAGGATTTGCCCAATGCCTTTGATGCACTGCTAAAAGGAGCCGCTAAAGGCCGCACGGTCGTGACGCTGGATAAGGGGTGATCCCAGGCATTTCCATGCCATTAGGGGCTATAATGAGCCGCTACGTTCAGGGAAGCCTTCGCGCCAGACGGGAGTGATGCGAAGAACTCAAGGCGAATGGTGCAAGACATCTTGAGCAGTATTGACTGCGGGTCCTTGTTTTTTGACTGGCATATTGAAGATCACGTTTAAACGTCCCGGCTATGCACGGTTTTTAGAGTGATTTGATGGCTGGCAAGACCCTATACGATAAGCTCTGGGACGCCCATCTGGTCCGGGGTAACGGGGAGGGTACGTCGATTATTTATATCGATCGGCATCTTATCCATGAAGTGACGTCCCCCCAGGCATTTGAAGGATTAAAGCTCGCCAGCCGCAAGCCCTGGCGAACGGGGACCATTCTGGCGGTACCCGATCATAATGTACCCACGATTGGGCGGGATCACGTCCAGGATCGCATCTCGCAGATACAGCTCGACACGCTGGATCAAAACTGTGCGGAGTGGGGGATCACCGAGTTCACGATGAACGATCCGAGGCAAGGGATCGTGCATATCATCGGCCCCGAACAGGGCGCTTGTCTACCTGGTATGACCATTGTTTGCGGCGACTCCCACACCTCTACAAACGGTGCGCTTGGCGCGCTGGCATTTGGCATCGGTACCTCTGAAGTGGAGCATGTGCTGGCCACCCAGTGCCTGGTGATGAAGAAAGCCAAGAATATGTCGGTGAACGTACGGGGGCAGCTTGGAGAAGGGGTCACCGCAAAGGACATGATGCTTGGCATTATCCGTCAGATCGGCACCGCAGGCGGCGCGGGCTATACGATTGAATACAGTGGGGAGGCGATCCGAGCGCTCTCTATGGAAGGGCGTATGACGGTATGCAATATGACGATCGAGGCCGGTGCACGGGCCGGGGTCATTGCCGTCGATGATACGACCATCAACTATATCGAAGGTCGCCCGTTCGCACCCAAGGGAGAGCTGTGGGAAGAGGCTGTTCGCACCTGGCGGAATTTGGTCAGTGACCAGGACGCGACCTTCGACAAGGTCGTATACGTTGATGCGGCTACCATTGAGCCGCTTGTGACTTGGGGAACCTCTCCGGAGATGGTGGTGCCGATCCATGGTCGCGTGCCCGATCCGGATGAGGAAAGGGATACCGTCAAGCGTGAAGGCATGCGTCGGGCGCTGACGTATATGGGCCTCAAACCCGGCATTCCCATGACCGAGATCCGGCTTGATAAGATCTTCGTTGGTTCGTGCACGAATTCGCGCATTGAAGATCTGCGTGCGGCGGCACACATAGTACGTGGCAGAAAGATCGCGCCCAACATCGTGCAGGCACTGGTCGTGCCGGGTTCTGGCCTGGTCAAGCGCCAGGCGGAGGCCGAGGGGCTTGATAAGATCTTCATTGAGGCTGGTTTCGAGTGGCGCGAGCCTGGTTGTTCTATGTGTCTCGGCATGAACCCCGATCACCTGAACCCCGGTGAACGCTGTGCTTCATCGTCTAACCGTAATTTTGAAGGGCGTCAGGGATACGGCGGGCGCACCCATTTGGTGAGCCCGCCGATGGCCGTCGCGGCGGCCATTGCGGGTCACTTTGTCGATGTAAGGGAGTTTTAGAGGGGCGAGCCAAGTAAGCTCCGCTGGTGAACAAATAATGGAGGCTTTTACGCAACTCGCGGGGATAGTGGCTCCGCTCGACCGCGCAAACGTCGATACCGATACCATCATTCCCAAGCAATATCTAAAGTCCATTCGACGAACGGGCTTTGGTCCCAATCTATTTGACCTCTGGCGCTACCTGGACAAAGGTGAACCTGGACAAGACAGCAGCACTCGCCGTTTAAACCCGGACTTCATCCTCAACCAACCCCGCTACCGGGGTGCCCAGATCCTGCTTGCGCGTAAGAACTTTGGCTGCGGTTCATCAAGAGAGCACGCGGTCTGGGCCTTACTCGAGTATGGGATCCGTGCAATGCTCGCGCCCAGCGTTGCCGACATCTTCTATAGCAACGCCATCAAGAACGGCTTTCTGCCCATAGTGCTGGATGCCCATACAATCGACCGCTTGTTTAAGGATGTCGAAGCAACGCCGGGTTACCGCCTCACGATTGACCTTGTGCCCCAAACGGTAACGACTCCGAAGGGAGAGGTGATTCACTTTGATGTGGATCAAGCGTTAAAGCACCAGCTACTTCATGGCCTTGACGATATCGACATGACGCTCCGCCATGCAGATCATATCCGAGCTTATGAAGCACGCAGGCGCAAGCAGGCGCCGTGGCTATTTACTGATCTTGACGGATAGACCAGGCTCAACGGTTCCGAGCCCATTGCGCCACACAGCTTCGAGACGAATCGATGGTTCTTGGCTATTCGCTCGGCGTTCTTCATCATCTGTCAGACACATCTCAAGGAATCAAAGTTTGTGTCAAGTAACTCAAGTCTGGAGCGCCTTTTCTTCTATACATCTACTACGCGTTCGATAATAGGCCCAGGTGGTATAAAGCCCTATGGCGATTATCTGCTGTTGGTCGACGATTAATTTCCAAGTTACCATTTCGGCTGAAGTATTTTCTGGCACAGGCAATCGCAGTGTTTGTCTATAATCCGCTCGCACGCCTGGCGTCATGGCTTGAAAGACCGAGCTTTCATGTAGATTCCTTTCCAGCCCCGCCTATCGGAGGGCAACCTTCTATTCGAGGCGCACAGACGCGCTTGATCGTTTCGGCACGCGATTGGAAAGGCAATTTACGGCGTTCCAGATAATACAAATGATGGAAGAGGCTGGATTAGAAACGCTCCGATTTAGCCATTCTGCACCCTAGTGGTGCGCTACGGGGTTCCGGGGCAGAACCGAATAGCTCATTGGCCAATCTGAAAAACCTGAGTTAGATCTCCGATCTGTCGTTGGACTCTGGCTACCAAGGACCTGCTTTATATGGGGTCCTTGCGTCTTGCTGAGGCGCACTTGGTGGGCGATGTTGGGATCGAACTAGCGACCTCGTCAAAGGTCTTAATGACAGTGTTGGTCCCAAGGGTAGAGGAGTGTAGCGGTGAAAACATTTACAAGTTTACTTCCAGGTCTTCTGTTGACCATTGCGGTCGGCCTCGCTGGCACGACAACCTGCGCGGCCGCTGCTTCGGTTCATCAAACGTTCGATGAAGTGCTGAAAGCGCATGTGACTGATGGCCAGGTCGATTATCCCGCGATCGCTGGCGACCAGCGCTTCGCTGATTACATCAAGACGCTGAAGACGTTTGACGCTAATACTCTGCGCACGCGCGAGGAGCAATTAGCGTTTTGGATCAACTCCTATAACGCTTTGGTGATCCAGGGCATTCTCGAAGGCCGCTCGCCGAGCAGTTTCTTCGGGCGTATCGATTTCTTCAAATCGGACGACTATGAGGTGGGAGGTCGCAAGATCGATCTCTATGATCTGGAGCACGACGTCATACGACCGCTGGACGAACCCCGTATCCACTTCGCTATTGTCTGCGCATCGCGCTCGTGCCCGAAGCTGCGCTCGGAGGCATACGACCCGTCTCGACTCGATCAACAGCTTGATGAGCAGGCGCAAACGTTCATCAACGATCCGAAGCGCAACCAGTTCGATGCCAATCGCAAAACCGCGCGACTGTCGATGATCTTCAAATGGTTTGAGGAGGATTTCGAGAAACACTCCGGTTCTGTGCCGCGCTACATCGCCAACTACGTCGATAATGCAGGTGTAGCGGCGGATCTCGACAATGGGTCGTACCAGGTGCAGCACCTGGAGTACGACTGGAACCTCAACGGCCTGCCGCCACGTCGGGGTTGACGCGCGATGTTTATCAAGCCGGTCGAAACCGCAAGCATCGCGCGCCTGTTTGAAATCATCGGCATCGGCGAGCGGCTGGCGGAGGAAGGCGCACGTCGGCAGTTGGCGCTGACGGACCGGCCGGACATGCAGCGTTTCTTTCGCCAACAGGCGGCTCAGGAGCGTTTTCATCGCGTGGTGTTCGAGAAGGCTGTGGCGTTCATCGCGCCGAGAGGTTACAGCCGACTACGGGAGTTTCAACCGCTAGCGCATTTTCAGCGGCTGGTCGAGGACGCGTGTGAGCGCCGTGATCTGGCCGAGACCTTGTTCGCGCAACAGATCGTTCTGGAGGGGTTCGGTGAGGTGGTGTTTGAGCGCATCGATGTTGGGATGACGGAGCGCGGATTCGGTCTGGAGACACTACGCCGGGCACTACGCCGCCAGGAGCACGCCCATCACCAGTTCGGCTTGCGAAAACTCCACGAGCTTCGACAGCTCGGGTATATCGACGTGGAGGCACTCAAGTGCAGAGCGGTTGAGTATGTTGCTGTTACCGATCAGGCACTGGAACAGCTTGCTGACTTGTTTACCTGCTTTGGTGAAGATCCGGCTATGTATCGGGACAGACTACACGAAGGCATTCCGCACTGGTTGAGGCCGGCATGATTTCTGTAATCATTCCCACATTGAACGAAGAGAAGACCTTGCCAGCGACGCTGCGCGAGATCTTCAAACAACGCGGTGATTACGAGGTGATCGTGGTCGATGGCGGCAGCTCCGACTGGACTTGCGCCATCGCAAGGGCAGAATCGCGGGTGCGTTTGTTCACAGCGTCGCGCGGCCGGGCCAGACAGATGAATGCTGGCGCTCGCGTTGCGTGCGGTGAGTGGCTGCTGTTTCTGCACGCGGACACAGTGCTGCCTGCGGATGCCTTGCAGCGCCTGAATGCATTGGAGGCTGACGCAAGCTGCGCGGCCGGAGGATTCCGCCACCGTTTTTCGGGCAAGCACTGGGGGTTGCGGCTCATCTCCTGGATGCACAACCTGCGCTGCCGGCTCACCAAAGTCTTTTACGGTGATCAGGCGCTGTTCGTGCGCCACAGATTGTTTGAACAACTCGGCGGATTTCCGCAAGAACCGATCCTGGAAGATGTGCTGTTTTGTGAAAAGCTGCGCAAGGCGACGCGCCCTGTATTGCTCAATGATTACGTGGTGACGGACTCACGCAAGTTCGAGCAGATGGGCGTTTGGCGGAGCCTGGCGCGGGTGGCGCTGATCCTCACCTGTTACGAACTGGGCTTGCCGATCGCCGGCAAGGTGTTTTTCTCGCCCATTCGTTGAGACGCTCCACATGCCATGAACGAGCAACTCGCGGGGGTGTGGATACTGGTGGCCTTGCTCGCCTGGGCGAACGGCGCCAACGATGTAGCCAAGGGTGTTGCCACGCTCGTCGGCGGCAGGCTTGCCAGCGCCAGGCTGGCAGTGCTGTGGGGCACGGTGTGGACTGCAGGCGGCGGAATCGCTGCGATCTTGTGGGGCAGCAAGCTGGTGAGCGCCTTCAGTCACGGTTATCTGGCCCCTGACTTCGACGTCGATCTGGTTTTTGTCGCCGGCTCGCTGGTCGGCGCCGCCAGCTGGGTGTTGCTGGCGAGCCGGTTGGCGCTGCCAGTTTCAACCACCCATGCGCTACTCGGGGGACTCGTTGGTGCCGCCCTCAGCACCGGCGGCTGGCAGACGCTGCATCTCGCGGCGGTGACCAACAGGGCGTTGGTGCCGCTGCTGATCAGCCCGCTGCTGGCGGTGATGCTTTGCGGGCTGCTGGCGCCGACCGTGCGCGGTTCCGTGGCAGTGTACACACGCTATCGTAGCGATCGGTCTCCTCGAGACTATCAATCGCTGCAGGAAAGCGCCTGGCTGTGGATGGTGCTGCACTGGTTCAGCGGCGCGGTGACGAGCTTTGCCCGCGGGCTCAATGATGTGCCCAAGATCGCCGCATTCCTGGTGCTGTCGCTGTCCATCACGTCAGCGTCCGGCGCCGAATCTGTCATGATTGCACCGTCAATGACGGCGGTCACGCTGATCATGGCGGCCGGTGGGCTCTGGGGCGGCTTCCGGGTGCTGCATGTACTGGCACATCGGATCACGTCGCTCGATGCAACCGGTGGGTTCGTCGCCAACGCCGCCACCTCCGCCCTGGTGCTGATGGCCTCACCACTCGGGCTGCCCGTCTCGACCACACATGTCAGCACCGGCGCGTTGCTCGGCGTGCGCTTGAGCGGCGGCGGTAAGCCAGCCGTCGCTGATGCGCTGATGAATGTGCTCTGGGGATGGTTGATAACCCTGCCATTCTCGGCGATGGTTTCCGCCATTACGATCTGCGCAGTGCGCACGGTTTAGAGAAAATGAACAGGTGAAGCCGATGCAAGCAACTCCTGCCTACTTTAGGCATACCGATTTTCCAGAGCTGCGGCGGGCGAAGCTTGAAACGCTGCAGATCAACCTGGGCTACCGCTGCAATCAAGCCTGCGTGCACTGCCATGTCGATGCGGGCCCCAACCGCACGGAGGAGATGAGTAGGGGAACCGTTGACGACGTGCTGGCGTTCCTTTCGGCTTCGAAAGTACGGACGCTGGATATCACCGGTGGTGCGCCGGAGCTGAACCCAAATTTTCGTTACCTGGTGAGTATCGCGCGCAGTCGTGGCGTGCATGTGATCGATCGCTGCAACCTTACTATCCTGCTGCAACCTGGGCAGGAGGATCTCGCCGAGTATCTCGCCACGCAGCAGGTGGAGGTAACGGCGTCGCTGCCTTGTTACCTGCCGCAAAACGTGGATCGTCAACGCGGCAAAGGCGTATTCAGCGCCAGCATCGAAGGCTTGCGCAAGCTGAACGCGCTGGGGTATGGGCAGACCGGGCCCGGTTTGTTACTGAATCTCGTCTACAACCCGCAGGGACCACAGCTACCGCCGCCTCAGGAAAGGCTCGAAGCCGACTACCGCCGCCGTCTCTTCGAGGACTACGGGATCCTGTTCAACCGGCTCTACACCCTGACCAATATGCCGATTGCGCGATTTCGTCATACGCTGGTCAGGACCGGCGGGCATGAGGCGTATATGCAGCTGCTGCGCAACGCCTTTGACGAGGCGAATTTGGAAGGGGTCATGTGTCGTACGTTATTGAGTGTCGACTGGCTGGGCTACGTGTACGACTGCGACTTCAACCAGATGCTTGGCATACCGCTTAGCACGGCCGCGAGGCCGCGCCTGCATCTATCCAAGCTTGTGAGTGTTGATCTCGAAGGCAATCCGATTCAGGTGGCGGATCACTGCTACGGCTGTACGGCTGGACAGGGCAGCGGTTGCAGTGGTGCGCTGCGTGCGGCCAGCACAGTATAGACATCGCTTGAGGGAGGCCATGAATGAGCAACTTCAGCTGCAAGGTCGTCATTCCGGCGAGAGCCGGGATCCAGTTATTCATAGGTTTCCGGATGGCGGCGCCTGCCCCATAGGTATACGGGGTACGCCGGCATGACGATGCTGGCGTTTAACGATAGGTTTCTGAGGAGGAATGAGAGATGAACGTGGTAGCAACTGTCCTTGAGCGGTATTCCAAAGGCGCCAAGGCGCGCGAGACAGAACTGTGCTGCCCGGTGAGCTACGACCCTCAACTGCTAAAACTCCTGCCACAGGAGATCATCGAAAGAGACTACGGCTGTGGCGACCCATCGCGCTACGTGCGTGAGGGCGACACCGTGCTCGATCTCGGCAGTGGCGGCGGCAAGGTCTGTTACCTCGCGGCGCAGCTTGTCGGTGAGCGAGGTCGCGTGATCGGCGTGGACATGAATGACGATATGGTGGCCCTGGCGCGCAAATACCAGAGTGAGATGGCGAGAAAACTGGGTGACGACCGTGTGCGGTTTGTCAAGGCCTACATACAGGACCTTGCCCTCGACCTGGAGGCGGTAGATCGCTACCTTGCGCGGCATCCCTTGCGTGAATTTGCAGACGTGCAGCGCTTCGAGGTCTGGAAGGCCGAGCAGCGCCGCAGTCACTCGCTCATCGCCGACGCCTCTGTCGATCTGGTGATTTCCAACTGCGTGCTCAATCTCGTCAATGACACTGACAAGACAAAGTTGTTCCGCGAGTTCTACCGCGTGCTGAAGCCAGGCGGGCGCGTAGCCATCTCCGACATCGTGAGTGACGAGTCGGTGCCGCTGCATCTGAAAGATGACCCTGAACTCTGGACTGGCTGTGTCTCAGGTGCCTTCCAGGAGGAAGATCTGCTGAGAGCGTTTACTGAGGCCGGATTCCTCGCCGTCTGCTACGCCCAGTGGGCACAAGAGCCATGGCGGGTGATCGATGATATCGAGTTCCGCTCGGTGACGCTGATGGCCGTCAAAGGCGAAGCGACACCTTGCCTTGATATCGGACACGCCGTGATCTACCGCGGCCCGTTCTCCTCGGTGACAGATGACGAAGGGCATGTCTATGCGCGCGGTGCGCGTATCGCCGTCTGCGAGCGCACGTTCCGCCTGCTGACCCAAGGTCCGTATCTTGAACAGTTCATCGGCATAACGCCAGCGGTCGTACGTGAGCCAGTGCCGTGGTGTGCCCCTGCCGGCACACGACGACCGGCTGCCGAAACCAAAGGTGCAGTGGTCAGCGTTTCATGCAGCACCGGCTGCTGTAGCTGACGGCGCGGAGCCAGTGATACTTAGAAGTCATTCAGAGAATGCCCTCTCCTCCTTCGACACGCCTGCCCTGAGCTATCGAAGGGCTCAGGACAGGCATCGAGGGAAAGGGGGTGTAACTTTCTAGATGGGTTACAGTGATAATGGGCGTTGTATGAGCGGCATAACGAAGACGGAGAAGACTGGATGAGCAGACACCGAACTGTCTTTGAACGAGTGTGACATCGCTGTGACAAATAATCAGCCGAAAACCCTAATTTCGTCGCTCGGGATTTCAAACTCTTTGATTTACATGGTGGGCGATGTTGGGATCGAACCAACGACCTCTGCCGTGTGAAGGCAGCGCTCTCCCGCTGAGCTAATCGCCCACGATCGGTCAAAACCATTTTAGGAATAGAGTTTCCGCCGGTCAATAAAATACGGCGGCGTTTCAAATGGTTTTGGTAGAATAGCTTACGCGGACGGACGCAACCCATTCTCGATCGCCTATGTCGATACGCACCCGCTTTGCCCCCAGCCCTACGGGGTATCTTCACATCGGCGGCGCTCGCACGGCATTGTTTTCATGGCTCTATGCGCGGAAATATAAGGGCGTATTTATATTGCGCATTGAGGATACCGATCGGGAGCGTTCAACTGAGGACGCCATCAAAGCCATCCTGGAAGGAATGGACTGGTTGGGCCTTCCCTATGACGAGGGGCCCTATTATCAATCGCGACGCTTTGAGCGCTATCGCGAGGTGATTCAAACCTTGCTCGATCAAAACGATGCGTACCGCTGTTATTGTTCGAAAGACCGGCTTGAGAGCCTTCGCACTGAACAGCTGGCAGGGAAGGAGAAGCCACGATATGACGGGCACTGCCGCGATCGGACGGGACGGCCACCAGAAGGCGTTCAACCTGTTGTCCGCTTCAATAATCCGTTGGATGGCGAGGTGATCGTTGATGATCAAATCCGCGGCAAGGTGATTTTTCAAAATAGAGAACTTGATGATCTCATTATCGCCCGCGCCGACGGAGCGCCGACCTACAACCTCACGGTGGTTGTGGACGATCTGGATATGCAGATCACCCATGTGATTCGGGGTGACGATCACCTCAATAATACGCCTCGCCAGATTAATATATTTAAGGCATTGCGTGAGACGCCCCCTCACTATGCGCATGTCCCCATGATTCTCGGCTCTGACGGCAAACGGCTCTCCAAGCGTCATGGCGCAGTTAGCGTCCTGGAGTATCGGGAAAAGGGCTATCTACCCGAGGCGCTCTTGAATTACCTCGTGAGATTGGGTTGGTCCCACGGCGACGAGGAGGTATTTTCCATAGACGAACTGATTGAAAAATTCGATCTCCATGAGGTCAACAAATCGGCGGCGACGTTTAATCAGGAAAAATTGCTTTGGTTGAATCAGTATTATTTAAAGAGCAACGCGGTTGCGGATGTCGCTGACAGGTTGCATGTCCATCTCAAGAAGCTCGGCTTGGATGTCGACAATGGTCCGCCGGTAACTGAAGTCGTGAAAGCGCAGCGGGAGCGGGCAAAGACGCTGGAGGAAATGGCGAGGAACAGCACGTTTTTTTACCGTGAGCCGGACGGTTATGAGGCAAAGGCCGCCGCCAAGTACTTAAAGCCCGAGACACTGGAGCCGCTAACTCTGTTGCGTGAGCGATTTGCCGTTTTGAATAAATGGACAGCGGAGGCAATTCACACGGCGATCAACGGTGTTGCAAAGCAGCTTGCTATGGAGTTGGGCGACATCGCTCAACCCTTGCGTGTCGCGCTCAGTGGAGGGGCTGTCTCACCGCCGATTGATGTGACAGTTGAGCTGGTGGGAAAGGATCGGGTGCTAAGGCGGATCGATGCAGCGCTCGCCTATATTCGTGATAACCGCTTATCTTGACAGGTAGTAGGGTGTATCGTAGAGTCCTGCGCTCCCTTTGGGGCCATAGCTCAGCTGGGAGAGCGCTACAATGGCATTGTAGAGGTCG
>JAKEHO010000029.1 GCA_022614965.1 Gammaproteobacteria bacterium | reverse complement strand
GCGGTTACGGTCTTGGTGGACTTTTCAATAAAGCGCGATAGTCGTACCGTCCGGGAGTCGGCCAGTGGGCTGCTCCCGGTATCGATCGAACCCGAATACACATTCGTATTGAGGGGCCAGGAGCAGTGATTGTAACCAGCGTCGAGTGCTCGTCTTACGGGCCGCCGGCTCCTCACGATCGGCGTCAACCCAGTGCCTAAGAATGCCATAATAGGCTCCCGCCAAGCGGCGGCGGCGGATATGGATAGGGTCAAGGCCATACCATTTGGGCCGCTGATCGACGAGCGTAATACGTCTCTCAAACGAGAGTTGCTGCAACGCGACGTTGACCGTTCGCGCCCGGTCTAGCGCTTGTTCTAAGCCGAGGCGCCGTCCTGGGAAAAACACCGCTCGAAAGATCCTATAGCGCGTTGGCGAGAGGCGTTCGAGGCGCTGGAGCGGCAGCGTGGTGATGATAATCCGTGCCTGATGTTCTGCCAGGCGCTCGACGCACCAGCGCACGTATCCGATGATTTGCTCGGCCGAAACACCATAGGCGATGTCATTCCCCAGATCGGTAAGTAGAGCGAAGGTAGGTAGCCTAGGCCCTCGGGCGAGTTCATCCCATAGGCCGCACCGGGTGATCCCCGGTAGGCCGCGGAACAAAACCCGACTGTACACGGCGAATGATCGGCCGTGACCGGCGGCCACCAGGATCCTGCTCGGCCCGCCGCAAATAAGCTGAGCTGCTTCTATCGCCGTTGCTAGTCCTCGCGTTAGATTGCTGGCACCCAGTAGCACCATCTGGTTGATGAACTTTGTGGTGTGCAACGCTTTGACGGTTCCCCCGTCACAGTGTCCCAATGGAGGCGCAGAGTTTTTGCGTTCCTCGATTTACGGTCAAACCTTTACGAGATGGTATCGAAATCGCTGAGATTGTAAGGCGCCATGAGCCCAATGGCTAATGCGCTACGTAGAGGTCCTAACGGGCGCCCGGATGGATCGATAGAACGAAAGCCGATCTGCGCCACCCATGATTTCACGATCCGCGCATATTGCCGTGTCGAAATATGCGGTGACCTAGTTATGCGGCTCGGGAACAGAAATTGACGGAAGCGAGCTGCATCTTGGCGATCCATGCCTCAACCGCCTCTCGGGTTTGGTCGGTCAGCTCGAACTTGACCGGCTGTCCCGTCTTCTGCTGCAAAACGGTCGCCCGGAAAACCGCCTTTCCGCCGTGCGCGACATCCCGGACTTGGAGCTTGACGATGTCGCAGTCCCGAAGGTTGTTGTCATGGCCAAATTGAAAAGGGAAGGGTCTCTGGCGCGGTTGGCCAGTTGCAGTCGGATCCGAATCGCCCAGATGTCTCGCAGTTTCAATGGGGGCTTCGGCCCGATCAGCCGGCCTTTGTTCCACGGATTGTGGTTGGCGCCGATCTCGGCGCTATTTGCGTTGCTGTACATCGTGTGTTTCCCCATTCTCAGTGGGGAAACACAAGTCTGGCTCATCACGATATGGGCGCTTGCGACCCAAACCGGACGTTCGTAGCAAGCGCTTTTGTCCCTCTTACAATATTCGGTTTGCTTGGTCTTTTCCGCATCCCTCTTGGGCCGGTCTGGAGTGCCACCCAAATAGCCAGCGCAACTAGGCCAAGCATGACGGTCGCAAAGAATTTCGTCTATGCCGTATTCAGTTCGCTTACCGCTGCACCTTATCGCTCGCTCGAGCTGTACGATGATGCAGCAAGAGATACGCGCACAACCCACCGGCAATTTGCCCCAAAACGAAGCCGGGGACATCCTCAAATCGAATGCCGGTGAAGGTATCGGTCAATGCACGTGCCAGTGTTACCGCCGGATTGGCAAATGAGGTGGAGGCCGTAAACCAATACGCTGCGGTGATATAGGCGGCGACTGCGTAGGGCAGCGCCTCCGACCTTTGGCGAGAGCATTGCAGCACCAGTGTCAAGAGTCCGAAGGTGGCGATGTATTCACTCCAAGCCAGATTCAGACCCGGTCGTGCCTTGTTTGCCATCTCGAACAGCGGCAGCCCAAACATGGCATGCGTTGCCCATACGCCGATGATGGCGCCAATCACTTGGGCCAACAGATAACCAGGCAGCTCGCGCCACGGCAAGTCACCACGAGTTGCCATCGCCACGCTGACGACCGGGTTCAGATGTGCACCGGAGACTGGTCCAAGCGTCATCAGGATGGCGATCAGGGCTGCGCCGGTCGCCAACGAGTTGGCGAGCAAGGCGAGGGCCTCGTTACCGCCTGCCAGCCGCTCCCCCATGATTCCAGAGCCCACCACTGCTGCGAGCAGCATGGCGGTGCCTAAAGCCTCGGCTGTGATCTTGTGCACCAATTTCATCGCCCCTTGCAGAGCGCGCTATCGTTGATGATAGCTTCCGCCAAAATTGAACGGGCGGAGTTTACTCGTGCAGACAAATAGAACGTTATACTTTGTCCATGCCGACTCTCGACTAACCGCAGCAGGCCGCTTGCCCGTGCTGTGCTACCTTGGGCACGCAACAAGCCGCATCAGCATGATCACTGGGCTGCTTGGCCAAGGGAATGCAGCAGGCGCTGTAACCTTCACCCGCTTTCGCGGAGGCCCCATCTTCTCCAAAGACAGTGATAGTGCCGAGTGAATGGAAGGTCTCCCAAGCGATCCCTTGGGGGTCTTCTACCCAATACTTGTCAGACTTCGCATAACAGCAAGCCGCGCCAGGCTCATCCAGGGCAGCGAGGTCAGCGCTGGCCACCTGGTTGCGCAGCCCCCTCAGTTCTTCATCCGAATCCACTTGAAAGCCGAGGTGATTCACACCGGGAACGTGACCACGTTGAGAGATGGCGAAGTTGATGCGAGGGTCGTCTAGCATCCACTTGGCGTAATCCACCTTCTCAACGGAAGGGGTTGCACCGAAGATCTTCGAATAGAAACCAATGCTTTGGGTTAGGTCTTTTACAGATACATGGACGTGAAAGCGTTTCATGTCAGTTCTCCTTGCAAACAGGGGTTGGTGCGCACTCCGGGTCACAGGACCTTCCTCCGCAGCAGTTCTCCGTGAGGTAGGCCACCAGTGCGTTCATCGCCTTGAAGTCGGGCGAGTAGTAAATGAATCGACCCTCCTGGCGCGGCTTCACCATGCCAGCGTGGGTCAGCTCTTTCAGGTGAAAAGACAAAGTGGCGGGCGCAACACCCAATTTCGTCTGTATGTCGCCAACGCACAGTCCCTCTGGGCCTTTCTGTACCAGCAATCGAAAGATGGCCAGGCGGCTGTCTTGTGCCAGGGCGGTCAGTCGCGTAACCGCAGTTTTCGTATTCATGTTTCTAGTATTATCGAAACATAAGAAGGTGTCAACCCTTTCGTCGTCCCTATCGGATGTCTACCCTCGCGAATGACTGCTTATGGCAAGTGCTGCCGTTCGGAAGCGATCGGGTAAGAAAGATGCTTGGGGCTTCAGAACCCGCGTGCTTCACGGATTTGTTCATATGCTTGGCGAATTTCGTGCGTCTTTTGGGTGGCTAGTTTCATCATTTCCTCCGGTAACCCTTTGGCAACCAGCTTATCAGGGTGGTGCTGGCTCAACAGGCGGCGATAAGCGCGCTTGATCTCATCCACGCTCGCTTGGGCGGTGACGTTGAGTATGGCATAGGCGTCCTCCAACCTTCCCCTTGCTCGGGTCCTAACATTCGGTTCTCTGGAGTGCATTTGCGCACCAACCATAGCCTCTAGGTGCTCGTATTCCGCGCGTGAGACCCCAATGCGATCGCAAATGTTCAGCAGCAAACGCTTCTCAACGGAGTCCAGCGCACCATCGGCAAACGCGGCAGCCAGTTGTATTTCCAAGAACATACGCAGCAGGCTGCGGCGATTGCGCGCTTCATGGCGCAGCTGAAGGAGAACATCATCGAGCGGAAACTTGCCTCCTCTTCCCTCCTGGAACAAGCGCATGCCCAGCTGCTCCTGGCTGCGCGACAAGTCCATCTGGCGCATGATGTTACGAGCCATGGCGATCTCGTGCTCAGAGACCCGGCCATCGGATTTGCACAGATACCCCATCACCGAAAACGTTGCGGTAAAGAAGGCCGTTTGCACACGCTCCCTGTCCGCGCTCGACCCGGCATCCGGCAGCTCACCCAGCCCCTTGTCGAGATTGTGTCCCAAAGCGGCGCCAAGCAAAGCGCCGAGCGGGCCTCCGAGCATGAAGCCAAACGCGCCACCGATGATCTTTCCCCACCAACCCATCGTTTCACCTAAGACCAAAGCTTACCGCGGCGCTAACAACTCAGGGCACAACCGAAACGAATTAACCCGGCGCGTTCAGAGCGCTTCGGTAGCAAAATCCGCCAAGCGAGAGCGCTCTCCCCGCATAAGCACAATATGGCCGCTGTGAGACCAGCCTTTGAATCGATCCACGACGTAAGTCAATCCAGAAGTCGTCTGGCTGAGGTATGGGGTGTCGATCTGACCGATATTGCCAAGGCAGACGATCTTGGTGCCCGGACCTGCCCGGCTCACCAGGGTTTTTATTTGCTTGGGGGTTAAGTTCTGGGCTTCATCCAGGATCAGGTACCGATTCAAAAAAGTACGCCCGCGCATAAAGTTCAGTGAACGGATCTTGATCCGCTGTTGCAATAGCTCGGCGGTGGCGGCACGCTCCCACTCACCTCCTTCGCTGTTTTGAGTCAAGACCTCCAGATTATCCAATAAAGCGCCCATCCAAGGCGTCATCTTCTCCTCTTCGGTGCCCGGCAGAAATCCGATGTCCTCGCCCACCGGCACCGTAATCCGCGTCATCACGATCTCGCGGTAACGCTTCATGTCGAGGGTCTGGGTCAGCCCTGCCGCCAAAGCCAGCAGGGTCTTGCCGGTACCCGCCGCGCCCAGCAAGCTGACGAAATCGATGTCCGGATCCATGAGTAGGTTTAGGGCGAAGTTTTGCTCGCGGTTGCGCGCCCGGATCCCCCACACGGCATTGCGTGCGCTTCGATAATCCGCCACCTGTTGTACGGTCAGCTTATCGTCCTTGACTTCGCGCACGATCGCTTCAAAGCCATTTCCGGCCTCGGCGTATAAGCATTGATTGGGGTGACACTGAGCCGCCACTGTACCGCTCAGCTGGTAGTAGTTTGAGCCGTCTTTCTGCCAACACTCGATGTTATTGGCCGATTGGCTCTCCCAGAAACCTGGATCTAGCGCTTTTATTCCAGTGTAGAGAAGGCTGGCATCGTCGAGAACCTTATCGCTGTAATAATCCTCTGCAGGGATCCCCAGCACCCGCGCCTTGATCCGAAGGTTATTGTCTTTGGAAACCAAGATGACCCGCTGGTCGGGAAGAT
>JAKEHO010000028.1 GCA_022614965.1 Gammaproteobacteria bacterium | reverse complement strand
CCATCACGTACAAAGGAGACGACGGCGATGAAAAATGGCTTCCATTCGTCAATGAACAGGGGCGGCTGATCGCGCCCAATTGGGGAAGGATCCAGTCCATGTGGGCGAATGTCGCCGTAACCTCCGAAATCGATCCTGAGCGCCTCGGCAAATTCATCAAAAAAGTAACCGCTTTTTGGGGGACGAAACTCGGGATAGACCTCTCCCACGCGCAGTTCACCGTCAAAATGAAATACATCGATGTCCCTATGCATTGGCAGAAGGATTTGCGGCAGCGGAATCTGAGCGGCCCGTGGCGGGACGTCGGAGTAGCTAACTGGCAAGCGCGAAAGTGTCAGGTCGACTTCTTCGATCGGAAGTGGCTGGTGCCGCGCTGAATGTTCCATACAATACCCCGGTGGTCGGTCTGGGGCTTTTGGGTGTGACCGGCTATTACGCGATTTTGGCCGCTATGACTCCCGCGGGGGAAGCGGTGGATCTCGCGTGGCTGATCGGCTTAGCATTTGGAGGCGCAGTCAAGCGCTGGACCCGACGGCGATCCCGGTGACTTCGAACCCGTAGTGATAGAAGCCGCCCGCGTTGCGGCGCGCAAAGCCCGCCGGATCGGGGGTCAGGAGGCTCTGCGGCACGGTCGCCTCCACATACCCGAGCTCTGCCTCCAGCATGCGGAGGCTATGGCGCGTGCCTTCCTCGGACCACCAGAAGGTGAGCCTCAGCCACTCCACCAGAATCGAGAACACGAGCCCCAGGACCAGCCAGCCAGCCGAGCACCTTGACGGTGGCGAGGAACGCACCGCCGATCACGCCGGGCTCGGCGGCGCGTTGAGGTGCGGGCGCTCGGACCTGCCGGGCCATCGGTCAGTCCCTCCACGTGGGGCAGCGCATAACCGATCGATGCTGCGCCGGCGCGAACGGTAGCCACATAGGACAACCTTAGCGCGGTCTAAAGAATCTGCAAGCGAAAACCCTAATCCCGTAGACTAGGGTTATGGTTGACATCGCGTGGAAACTGATCGTTGGCGAGACGCGCCCGGCTGAAAGCCATGGAAACAAGTTGGGAGACGGGAATACGAGGTTTGTGGCGCCGCTAGCTAAGCCCTCCGCTCACGTTTCTCAGGTGGGTCTTGATGGGGTTAGGCAAGTAGGTTATGTTATTTTCCAAGGCGGCAATAGGCCTGTCGCTGGTTTGGGCAATAATATGAAGAAATGCCTGTTTTCCTATCAGTGGTTTTCCCTCATCTTCGCCATCGCCTGTCTGTTTTCCAGTCCTTTGCACGCAGCTACTTTCACCGTGAACAGCACGGCAGACGCGATCGACGCTAACGCCGGCGACGGGGTGTGTGAGACGGCGCCGAGCAATGGGGAATGCACTCTGCGGGCGGCAGCGCAGGAGAGCAATGCTTTAGCCGGGACCGATACCATCAATTTACCTGCTGGTACTTACCCACTGAGCATAGCGGGGAGGGGTGAGGATCAAACAGCAACCGGCGACCTAGACATCCACAGTAGCGACCTAACCATCAACGGTGCTGGCCCCACCGATACGATTATCGATGGTGGCCAGATTGACCGCGTGTTTGAGATGCCCTTCTCTCAGGTGATCACGGTGGGTATCAGCGACGTCACAATAAGAAATGGGTTAGGTACCGATGCAATGGGTGGCGGAGGTATTCGTAATCGCTCCGGCGTGCTGACAGTTACTGACACCGTGATCACCGGCAACGAGGATATAACGGGCGGCGCCATTTCAACCTTTAATTGCACAGTGACAATCCGAAACAGTGCGATCAGCAATAACACGGCTTCTACAGTTGGGGGTGCAATTTATTCTCCTTTTGGGTCGCTTAACATCAGCGATAGCAACATTCTTGATAACAGCGTTAGCGTGAGCGGTGGGGGTATCGGCGCAGGCGGCACGGCAACGATCTCTAACAGCACCATCAGTGAAAATACGGCTGTTTTTGGCGGTGGAATATCCTTTGGCGGGAATAGCCTGACGATTACCGCTAGCACGATCAGCTTTAACACGGCGACTGAAACTGGGGGCGGGATAAACTCCCGGGGCAGTGTGACCATCACCAATAGCACCATTTCTGAGAACGCAGCTGTTCATGGTGGTGCGATCGGGAACTCCGGTACGCTAACTCTCAGCAACAGCACGCTCGCAGACAACAATAGGCTAAGTGACAGGCCTGACACCGCTGCCGGTATTCAAAATGCTTCCGGCACCGTAGGCCTTCAAAATACCATCGTCGCCAACAACCCACCGGAGGGAAACTGTGTCGGAGCCGGCATCATTTCACTGGACCACAATCTCGATAGTGGAAGTTCTTGCGGATTCAGCGCTGCCGGCGATCTTGTAAGCACTGACCCCGCGCTTGGCCTGCTCGAGGACAATGGCGGCCCTACCTTTACCCACGCCTTGTTACCCGATAGCCCCGCCATCGATGCTGGAGACAACACGGGTTGCCCAGCCACTGACCAGCGGGGGTTTCCTAGGCCCACTGACGGCGATGGGGATGGCACTGCCGTGTGTGATACACATGAAAACTGACGCTTGCTATTAGGCACTCAACTCGGAGGTGATCATGTTTAGCCTTTTCGTTTACACCCCGTGGAGAAAGGTGTTGGCCATTGCGGTTGCCGGTAGCATGCTGGCCGCTGCGAACGGTTGCTATTACGCGCGTACTACGGTGACAAGAGGCAAAAGCCTTGAAGAAGCTGCTTTAAACCGCATCGTAATAGGTAAAACCACCCAAAAGGACCTCTTCAACTTGCTGGGGACCCCCCATAGCATATTCCAGGGGCAGCAAGAGTTCAAAGAATCCCAGGCTATCGGCTTTCGGCATCTTCACCCCTTTGCGTTCTACAGCTACAAGGAGAACAGATATCTAACGACTCTGAGCGATGACCAGTATGCAATGCTATATCGCTTCGGCGAATCGTCGGGGAAATCGTTGACGCTATACCCGATAGTGATAGGCTATCAAGGCACCGATATGAGCGTCCAGACGGATGAACTTCTGTTATTTCTGAACAAGGATACAAAGATCGTGGAAGACGTCGCGTTTCCCAAACAGTCCTCAAAGCCGTGATTAGAAAAAATCCATATGGACATGTCCGTACGTTTCTTCGCAGCCACTATTTTTATTCTTTGTTCGCTACTCTTATTGACGGGCTGTATGGCAAGCATCCACAGGATATTGGCTCCAGGGGCACCTCTAGATCGAACGAAAATTGCGCGTCTAAAACCCGGTATAACGACTCTTTCGGAGGTGCTGGGCTGGTTTGGCCCGCCAGATAAGATTATCGATGGGACCCAAACCATACCGGAACCCATACCGCCGCCAGGCTTTTCAGACGTTTCTGACAGCCGCATTGAAAAAACAGTTCCGACGAGAGTACTGACGGCGCCGGAGGGAATGGTCATCTTAGTGTACGTCGAACGGGCGGGTTACCATCACGATTCTCGAGGCGCCATACCAGCCCCGGTCCTTCCTGTATCAGGAATACGCATAGACATCGGCTATCACGAAAAGGAACTGTTTATTTACTTATCTAAGAAAGATAAGGTCGTGACGCAGGTATCGATGGGTTTATAGCGCCGGAATGTAGGATGAAACTCAATAAAGTATTCATCTTTGTTATGGCGCTGTCTGGGTGCAGCAGCGGGAGGGGCGTGCTCGTCGCAATTACTCACGAACCTACCCTTGCCACCGAGGTTCCGAAGATTATGAAGGGCCGGACGACGAAGGGGGAAGTCCTTAAACATTTTGGAATGCCCGATATTGAGGCGGACGGTGCGAATAGCACGGTGAATGCGAATATGCCACTTGTCCTCATGTACGGCGCAACCTATGAGTTGGCGGGTGTGCCGATCCGTCCCAATCCTTCAAACCTTATGAAACTTTATCCATACAGCAGCATTGATGAAGGGCACATTGTTTTTGTTTATGAAGAATTTTGTCATAAAGGGGGCGACGTCGTGTTTGTACCTGTGGTAAACGTTGGGGCATCTACAACTTATCAGTTTTTCAATAAGCTGCTCATATGGATAAACAAACGAACAGAGTTGGTTGACAACTATGCGTTTCGCGAAGAATTTACGGTTCAGTGCGGCGTCTGTGAGATTCTGAGGAAGTCACCTACGCATTCCGTCTTTTATATTCCTTTCGGTATCCGCGTCGGAACTGGCGAACTATGCGTCGCGAGATAAAGGGCGATTCGCTACGAGAATGAGACGGAGTAATCGCGCAGTGCTTTATGGCCTGTTGTGCCGATCACGCTAGCCACACCGCTCGACCTGGATCTGTTCAAAGATCTCGATGAACTGCGCGAGCCCGCCGCGCTATGAAGGTACCGATATATGAGGATCCAGACGGATATCCTTCCGTTATTTCTGAACAAGGATACGAAGATCGTGGAGGACGTCGCCTTTCCCAAGCGACCTTCAACACCGTGATCGCGGAAAACGCCTATCGCTGGGCTCTCGGCGCAATGGCTGCTTGTTTGCTCACCTTGCTGACCGGGTGTATGACTTCAGCGCAAACGCTGAGACTGGCTCCTGGAGTTCCTTTTGACCGAGGCAAGATCGCAGGCATCAAACCGGGAGTGACGACTTTTTCTGAGGTGCTCAATTGGTTTGGCCCACCGGATTACATCATCGATGGTACCAAGACGGTGTTAGGCCCGATACCACCGCCATACCTGTCGTTTCAACCTACTGAAGAATCGGTACAAGGGTACTCTCGGCGCCCGAGGGACAGGTCATTCTCATCTACGTGGAGAGAGAAGGTCAGGCGGATTTCTCGCATGCTATTGCGCCGCCCGTTATAACAGGAGTCAAAACAGGACGCGGCTATAACGAGAAAGCCCTCTATATCTACCTTTCCAAGAAAGATCGAATCGTGGTGGAAACGTCGAGCTCTTTATAGGGATCGAAAGAACTTTGATATTTCATGCCGCAGTAATGGTGATTGCGTTGGGGCTGGTGGGGTGCATTCAAGGCATACCTTATAAATTCATTCACCAGCCAGTCCTCGCCGCCAACGTTCCCAAGATTATAAAGGGGCAGACAACGAGAGAACAGATTCTGAAATTCTTTGGACCTCCTGATATTGAGGCGGATGGAGCACAGAGCAAGGTGAGTTCCAATATGCCTCTGATCATGATGTATCGGGAATCCGGATTCAAGAATGAACTGCCGAGTGGCCTCAGACTGGAAAGGTTTTTCCCTTACAGCAGTATCGATGAGGAGCACATAGCCTTCTTTTATCTGGAGCATTGCTACAAATACAAACTTCAAACGTTTGTCCCGGTGGCAAATGTGATTGCTAATACGGTTGACCAGTTCTTTAACAAATTGCTTATTCTTATAAATAAGAATGCGGGCGTGGTTGACGAGTTCTCCTTTCGTGAAGAGTTCAAGGCTCCATGCAGGGATATCGACCGAACCCTAAGCAGATCTCCTACTTCTGCTGTGTGCCAATTTTCTACCGTTCATATTGGACCCCTCCCCGAGCAGTGTGCCCCGCCCTGACGACCGCTGATTGTTGGAGTGTCGCGCTCTTTATAGGGATCGAAAACATGTTGATGTTTCATACAGTGTTAATAGTGGTGATGTTGGCACTGGTGGGGTGCGATGGCGGCTTGCGTTATAAATTTGTTCACGAGCCAACCCTTGCCACTAACGCTCCAAAAATCGTAAAGGGGCAGACAACGAGAAAAGAGATTCTGAAATACTTTGGACCTCCTGATATCGAGGCGGATGGAGCACAGAGCAAGGTGAGTTCCAATATGCCTCTGATCATGATGTACAGACAATATAGATCGAATAATCTGCCCAGTGACATAGGATCGGAAGGACTTTTCCCATACAGCAGCATCGATGACGAACACATATCCTTTTTTTACGTGGAGCACTGTTACAAATACACAACGCAAGCCTTTGTGCCAGTACTAAATGTGGGCGCATATACGCATCGCCAGTTCTTTAATAAGCTGCTCATTCTTATAAGCAAAAAGACGAATATGGTTGACGAGTTCGCGTTTCGCGAAGAGTTCGAGGCTCGGTGTAGAGATAACGACCGAGTCCTAAGGGAATCCCCTACCTCTACCATCTGTCACGGTCCTGCCTTCGGTGTCTTAACCGAGTGTATTCCACCTAAGGGCCGGTGATTAACAACGTGTAATTAGCTCCATTGTGATCGCTAATTTTTCGGTCGATTGTGAGTTTGTGATTACCGATCATAGTGGATGGTGGTTCGCCGGGCCATCGCATCAAGCGCCGCCCGCAAGGTCTTTGGCATCTCGGTGTCGCGCGAGTCTTCGATGAGCGGCAACCGGAGCTTGTAGAGCTCGCCGCCTTCGAGGAGCGCGAAGGCTTGGCCCTTGGGCAGGCTGATCAGATCGGCCGGCATCAAGAGCGGCACTCGCTGGGTGGCCACATCGTCCACGCTAGTCGAGACGAAATCGACCGCAGTCTTGGGCAGGCTCGAATCGGTCGCCCCCGAGCGGGTCTTCACCGCGCGTACTTCGACCTCAGGAAGCTTCTCGGTCAGCAGGGTGGCGGTGGCTTCATCGAGCACCCGCAAGACAATCAGGGAAGTGTCTGGTCGACTTCTTCGATCGGAGTTGGCTGGTGCCAGATTGAACACACTTCACGTACAACCCAATGTTCCAGGCAACGCCCTGTGCTCATTGAATTCTAGGGGGAAGTGCGGCCGGACCGTTAGGGCACTTCGGAAATCCATCCGTGGAATTTTTCGCGCCGGAAAGCTAAACTTCGATTTTTGCTTGTTTCATTTCTCAAATCGTTACCCGTTTGAGAAATGGCAGCATATCCCTATGCTGCTGGGCACGTCGAATTAGTCGAGGTGCCCATTATTCGAAGTGGCATAAATTTCACCAGGAACGAAACAAGGGGGACTCTTCATGGTTTTAGCTGTTGGCTTTGCATTGGTATGTGCCGTGTTTGCGATCGTCTACGGGGCGCGCTCGGTGCGATGGGTGCTCGAGCAGCCCGAGGGCAGCGAACGCATGCGGGAGATCGCGGCCGCGATCCAGCAGGGCGCCTCGGCTTATCTTAACCGCCAATACACCACCATAGGCGCCGTAGGGGCCGCGCTGTTTCTCCTCATCGGATTTGGGCTGGATTGGAAGACCGCCTTCGGTTTCCTGGTCGGGGCGCTGTTCTCGGGCGCCACGGGCTACATCGGCATGAACATTTCTGTGCGTGCTAATGTACGCACCGCCGAGGCGGCCAAGAGCGGTCTCAATGCCGCGCTCACCTTGGCGTTTCGGGGCGGTGCGATCACGGGTCTGCTGGTGGT
>JAKEHO010000027.1 GCA_022614965.1 Gammaproteobacteria bacterium | reverse complement strand
GAACCTGCGACCCGCGGTTTAGAAGACCGCTGCTCTATCCTCCTGAGCTACAGGCGCTCGCCCGCCCGGTCGGCCTTTCGGGGCGAGAGGATTTGAACCTCCGACATCCTGCTCCCAAAGCAGGCGCGCTACCAGACTGCGCTATACCCCGAAGTGACCGCATTGATGCCGGATGCCATGCTACGAGGGCTGTGCGATGATACGCGCCGGTGCAAAAAGCGTCAACGAAGCCTACAACACGATGCGCTGTACAGCGAATCGCAGACGTGCCACGGTCAATTCCGTCGCCAGGTCGTCCCCGAGGCGGAATCCTCAAGAACAACACCCTTCTCTGCAAGCAGGTCACGGATCCGATCAGATTCAGCCCACGCCTTGTGCTTGCGTGCCTCGTCACGCTGCGCAATCAGTCGCTCGATTGTCTCAATCCGTAGCGAATCGCCACCTACTGCCCCAATGCCCTGAAGAAACACATCCGGATCATCTTGTAACAGCCCTAGGATCCCCCCGAGTTTCCGCAACGTCGCTGCCAGTTGGCCGGCCTTGGCGGGATCATGCTCGCTCAGGCGGTTGATCTCGTGTGCCAGATCAAACAGCACCGAGATGGCCGCAGGCGTGTTGAAATCATCGTCCATCGCCGCATAGAAACGATCCCGATACGCACGCTCCGCTTTATCACTTGATCCCGGCAGGCCGCGCAACGCTGTGTACAAACGCGTGAGCGCCGCCTTCGCGCCATCCAACTGTTCCTTGGAGTAATTGAGCGGGCTGCGATAATGGCTGAACAATATAAAGTAGCGCACCTCCTCCGGCCGGTACTTCGCAAGCACCTCACGAACCGTGAAGAAATTACCAAGGGATTTCGACATCTTCTCGTCATCCATGCGGACAATCCCGTTGTGCATCCACACGTTCACGAAGGGCTCACCCGTTGCGCCTTCTGATTGCGCGATCTCGTTCTCATGGTGAGGAAACTGCAGGTCCTGCCCGCCACCGTGGATGTCAAGATGATTGCCGAGGCAGTGCGTCGCCATCGCGGAACACTCGATATGCCAGCCCGGCCTGCCAGGACCCCAGGGAGAATTCCAGCTTGGTTCGTTCGGTTTAGCCGCCTTCCACAGAACGAAATCCAGTGGGTCATCCTTGGCCTCCTCCACCGCCACCCGCGCCCCCGCGCGAAGTTCTTCCGGGCGTTTTCCAGACAACTTTCCATATGCCACGAACCGGCTTACGTCGTAATAGACATCGCCATTATCTGCAACATAGGCGTATCCTTTCTCCATTAGTTTGGTGATCATTGCAATGATTTGGCCGGTATGTTCGGTTGCCCGCGGTTCGGCATCCGGTCGTTCAACGCCGAGTGCTGCAATATCGTCGTGCATGGCCTTGATGAAGCGGGCGGTTACCTCGCTGATGTCCTCGCCATTTTCATTGGCGCGGTTGATAATCTTGTCGTCAATATCCGTGATATTGCGCACGTAAGTGACATGATATCCGCGGATACGCAGGTAGCGCGCTACCATGTCGAAAATGACCATCGCCCGCGCATGCCCGAGGTGAGAATAATCGTATACCGTCAACCCGCAGACATACATTCGCACTTTGCCGGGTTCATGCGGCTTAAACGCTTCTTTCTTGCGCGTGAGGCTGTTGTAGATCTGTAACACGTCGGTGAGGATCCATTAAATGCTCATTTCAAGACGGGACCGCACGCGCTCTGGCCCCATCAGCGGGAAAAGCGCCTTCAGCTCCGGGCCATCGGCTCTCCCGGTCAAGGCCGCGCGCAGCGGTGCGAAAAGCGCCTTGCCGCGCAGCGAAGACTTCTTTTGCAGCTCCGCTACAAACGCCTGGTAATCGTGCGGATTATGCAGAAGCGCATCGAGTGCGTGACGACAAAAATCACGACCCGCCTTGCGAAGTACCGTACTTGCCGCAGCCGTGATCTCCAGCTCAGCCCCATAGGTAATGCGCGCCCATACGAGTGCGTCTTGAGGAAAGAGAATATTGGCACGCACCGCGTCAACAAATGCTGCTCGTGCTCCCTCGGGTACCCGATCGTAAACTTCTCGGCCCATCCATCGTAAAATTTCATCAGCTCCCGCCTGCACCAGCGTTTCACGCTGCCAATGATCTAATTGCGTAAGATCAAAACGGGCTGATGCCCGGCTCAACCGATTCGTCGAGAAACCGGCGGCAAGCTGCTTAAAATCCATGTAGCCTGCCTCCTTATAATAATGACCCAGACGGGCAAGGGCATTGTTGATCGCCATCGGCAAATAACCCCGTTCTCGTAACGCCCGCACGCTGTGACTGCCATGACGCTTGCTGAGTGGCACACTGTCATCCCCCAATACCAGCGCAATGTGCCCATAACGGGGCACTTTAAGTTTCAGTGCATTGAGCAACATGATCTGGCGCGGCGTGTTGCTCACATGATCCTCGCCCCTCAGCACGTGGGTGATCCCCATTAACGCATCGTCAAGAGCGTTGCTGAAGAAGAATGCGGCGGCACCGTTGGCGCGACGAATGATAAAATCACCAATGTCATCGGTGGCGAAGCGTTGCCTTCCTCGAACCAGATCGTCAAATGCAATCGTTTCACTTTGCGGCACCCGAAATCGCAAACTGGGCTCCCCTCCCTGCTGCAGGCGAGCCGCGATCTCTGCCTCACTCAGACGTGCACAGGTCCCCGGATACCGCGGGGCCTTCCCCTGTGCCAACTGCTTCTGACGGAGGGCAGCAAGCTCCTCGGCACTACAGAAGCATGGGTAGGCCAAGCCCTGGTCATTGAGCTGCACGATGTACCGATTATAGAGAGACTGGCGTTCAGATTGCCGGTAGGGGCCTGCACCGGCTTCTTTTCCAGGTCCCTCCTGCCAGACCATGCCAAGCCAACCTAAGTCCTCAATCAGCGCATCAATCGCACCACGCTGGCTTCGTCTTAGGTCCGTGTCCTCGATGCGAAGCAGGAATATGCCGCCGTGGTGTCGAGCCAACAGCGCGTTAAACAGCGCGGTGCGAACATTGCCGAGATGAAGCAGCCCGGTTGGGCTCGGAGCAAAACGGGTCTTGACAGGCTGAACGGACATATCGAGCGGATGTTAACGGTAATAGGCTCACTGCTCAAAATGAATTTGCCTTGTGCCGAAGCGAGCAACCATAATGATATGCACGGACATCTCGAGGTCCCATCCGTGAAGGTAAAGCTCACTACTAACTGGGGCACGATCATTATCGAGTTGGATGAAGAGAATGCGCCGATCACGGTCGATAACTTCGCTGGCTATGTGATACGTGGTCATTATGACAACACAATCTTCCATCGCGTAATCGATGGCTTCATGATCCAAGCTGGCGGAATGGGCGCGGACATGAAGCCAAAACAAACCGAAGCGCCAATCCTATGCGAAGCGGATAATGGGCTTAGCAACCTCACCAGCACCGTTGCCATGGCGCGTTTGCCTGATCCGCATTCCGCCACGGCACAGTTCTACATTAATGTCGCCGACAACACTCTCCTCGACTACCGTGAACCGACTAAGGACGGTTGGGGTTACTGCGTCTTTGGCAGGGTCATTCAGGGCATGGATGTGGTGAATAGTATCAAGAAGGTAAAAACCAGCACACGCGCCGGCCATCAAAACGTGCCAGTCGAAGACATTGTCATCCAAAAAGCCGAGCTATTAAATGCCTAAATTGCGCGACCTGGCGACACAACAGCCTCTCGCGTAATGGCCAATAGCGAGTAACTAGGCTGTCCAACCCACGAGAGTCATGATGGCAAGCACCGTTAACCAAACGATTAAAGTGCGATCGACCAGCCCCTGGGTCGCGGTGATCCAATACTCTTCGTTTTCAGTACTTTGATCAATATTCACATCATCCTGATGCAGGCTGAATTGTAACGCGTGCATGCCGCTCGCTTTGATCACCGATTCATTGACTCGCAAAGAAGCCTCTTCATTCTCCCGCCATGCCTCCAGTGCGTCTACCAGGCTGCCGGCAATCGCATAACCCAACGCAAGTAACCGGGCGGGAGCCCAGTTCAAAATGTCGTAGAGATCATCGGCCGATCCGGCAAACCCTTTGCATTGACTCGATGGCTGCAATACCAGTTCAGAGGCCAGCCGGTACAAGAGTGCCCCAATCGGGCCAAGAATGGCAAACCAGAACACTACGGCAAACAGACGATTATTCGCCTGTACCAGGATCCTCTCCACAAGCGAATGGGCGCGTACGTGTTTGTTGCCCGGGGCATCGCTGGCCATAAGCTCTTTGGCGACAGACCTGGCACGCGTCTTATCACCTGTCTTCAACGCCTCGATGTACGCTTCGATCTGAGTTTTGAGATCTTTTGGCCCCAGGCTATAGAGGAGCACTACCGTTGCAAAGACGTAATATAAAAAGCCTAAGACGTTTTCGACCCATGCGAAGATCAGCGCCACAGCAAAAAGTGGCGGCGCGATCACGACGAGTACCCCTGTAGCGCCATCCCACAGCTTGATACGGACTAAATGCGTCTCCATCCACGCGTAGTACCGCCTGAACCACTTCAGTTGACGCAACTCGTCCAAGGTCCCGACAAACCGCTCGAGAGCGAGGCTGAGCAAGATCATGATTAGCGTCATGGCCGTGTACTGGAGTCTAAAGACGAGGTGACCGCCATGATCTTATACGACATCTCAGTCTTCGACTAAAGCAAGCGTAGGTAACGTTCCCAATCAAACCTGGGACCTGGATCCGTCTTCCTCTCCGGCGCTATATCGCAATGTCCTACAATTCGTTCCTTGGTAATGCCTGGCCACAAGCTCATCAGTAATTTGGTCAAGTGGACTAACGCCTCATATTGAGCCGCTTCATAAATTTCATCATCGCACCCTTCTAGCTCGATGCCTATCGAAAAATCATTGCAGGCGTTGCGGCCATTGAAGCATGAAACACCGGCATGCCAGGCGCGTTTGTAAAATGACACGTATTGCGTGAGGCTACCATCCCGTCGAATCAATACATGGGCTGAAGCCTTGACATGCACGATCTCGGCAAAATAGGGATGAACGCTTGGATCTAAGGTGTTCGTAAAGAGTTGATCAATATACGGCCCACCGAATCCGCCGGGCGGCAGGCTAATACCATGAATCACCAAGAGATCGACCTCGCTGCCGGCCGGTCGCTCGTCACAATGGGGCGAGGGCACGCGGCGCACGTCCTCAAGCCACCCAGTTTGCCGATCCAGTTTCACTGCATCCCCGCCGATTTCACCGAGGTTCCGCATCGATATTACCCAATAATACCAGCGCCGTTGGAGTTACCGTGCAGGGACTTTTTCTACTGACTATCGCGTCTCGCACCTGGGGGCTCTGGATCATCGTCCCGCCCTCCTGTAGGCTAGGCGTTCGAAAATATCAGCAGAAAAGCCCCATTTGGCTGTCCTTACCACCACGATGCGTCGCTCATGTGCCGGCTCGCCGCCTATCTAGGGCGCTCCATCAACCTGCAACGTTTCCTGCTTGAACCGGCCCATAGCCTGATCGAGCAGGCGTGGGATCCCAAAGAAACAGAGACGGCACGGCTGAATGCGGACGGCTACGGATTCGGCTGGTATACCGCAGCGGGACGGTCTGCCGTCTATACCAATCCCATGCCCATCTGGTCAGATGACAATCTTCCCAACCTGGCCCACGCACTGCACAGCCGCCTTTGGCTCGCCTACGTTCGAAGCGCCACACCGGGCCAGCCCGTGAGTCAGGCCAATACCCAACCTTTTGCCGACGGAACATGGTTGTTCATCCACAACGGTCGCCTCGAGAACTTTACCGCTCTTCTGCGTCCTCGGCTGCATCGGGTCCTGAAGCCTGAAATAGAGGCCGAGATCAAAGGAAACACAGATTCGGAGTACCTGTTTGCACTGCTTCGACAGCTACGTCGACACGATCATAACGACCAGCCCGATGTGGCCATTAGGCGCGCGTTTACGGATCTGGCTGAATGGCTCGATGGGCACACCGCTCTACTGAATGTCATTGTCAGTGATGGGAAAAGGGTCTATGCAGCTCGCCATGCCGTCGGTGGTTCCTGCCCGTCCCTGTATTACGCAACCGACGATGCCTTCTATCCGGGCGGCTGCATCATCGCATCCGAACGCTTAACCAATTCGGACGCCTGGCATCCGGTTCCAGAACACCATCTAATGATCTTTGATCCCGAACAAGCGCCTGAATTGATCCGCCTGTGACTCTACGTTCCCCGTTAACCGAACTCAATAAGCATCAGAAAATGGTTCGGCGGTGTGTGCAGATCGTCGGCCCGGACGACTATGGAGTCCAGTATCATACTGACTTGAGCCCCTGTGGATGGCACCTGGGTCATTGCGTGTTCACGGAAACCTACTGGATTCGGGAGGTGTTACTCGAGCAAGAAAGCCTTTCCCGCGAACTCAAGTCGCTCTATATCCCCGACAATATGGCCAAGCCGAGTCGGGGGATGTCGCTTCCGCACTACGCAGAGTTGCTTAGCTGGGCTGAGGCTTTACAGAAAGAGAATATTGCACTCTTAGCTAGGCACACGGAAACGCACGCCAACCACCCGCTTGTCAAGAATCACTATCTCGTGAGTTTCCTCACGCAGCATTATGCACAGCATTACGAATCGATCCAAATGGTGCACACACAAAGAACGTTACATCAGAGTAACGGTGGATTCAAAGTCTCGAGGCCGCTGCAAAGCGGACGGCTCAACCGCACGTCGCGCAGGCTCCATGGTGGTCACTACCGAATCGGTGCAGATAAGCCCCTACTTCCCTACGACAATGAGTATCCGGCACACATGGTCTTGCTACAGGATGTGCGAGTCGCTGCCCAACCGGTTACAAACGCTGAATACCTCGCCTTCATCGAAGCCGATGGCTACACAAACAGTAAATTCTGGGGTGAAGAAGGCTGGAACTGGCGCGAGCAGCACAATGTGACGCACCCAGACCGTTGGCGTTGCAATGCTGACCACTGGTACGGCGTCGACCTTAATGGGGCTTATGAGCTAGACAACGCGGCCCCAGTCGATGGGATAAGCCATCTCGAGGCATCTGCCTTCGCAACGTGGGCAGATGCGCGCTTGCCGCACGAATATGAATGGGAAGCGGCCTGCCGCCAAGGGATCCTGGATGACACAGGGGCTGTATGGGAATGGTGCGCCAACGCCTTTTGTCCCTACGATGGGTTCAAGGCATTTCCATACGAAGGCTACTCCTCTCCTTATTTTGATGGTACGCATTACACCCTGCGCGGTGGTAGCCGGTACACGCGGGCCATCATCAAACGTCCGACGTTTCGCAATTACTACCAAGCCGATCAGCGGTTCCCGTTCGCGGGCCTAAGGTTGGTGTTCCCAACCGCGTAATTGGCTGCGCCCACGCCCGCAGTACGGCTACAAAAAATTTCTTACAGGGGATCCACTTGGAACTGCTCTTAGACAAACTTACAATCGCAACCGGTGATTTGTCCAGCCTGCTGTGGAGCAATGGTCTGACGCTGTCTCGCTCCTTCTGGGAACTGGATTATACCTCACCGTTTGTTTGTGGCTTATACAAGTGCGTGGCTTCCGGTTATCTATGCATCTATGTATCTTGTCCCCGGAAACCACAAGCATACGCACGAGCAAGGTGAAGTGTCGTGCTTTCACGCACTTTGCACGGCGCTATCGGCAACGATTGGAACCGGCAACATGGCAGGTCTGGAGCAGTGCCGGCATGACCAACCTAGTGATGGCGTCGCCCAATATTTTGAGCTTACTCCTGCCTACCGGATTGGTCAGCGCTCTGCCGCGCGATGATTTCGCACACCGAGCGCACAGATTGGACTGACCCTCGAGGATATGCCGCCACGCCTTCCGGATGATATTGATGCCGTAGTCAGCCAGGCACTTCGCGAGGATCTGGGCGAAGGCGATCTAACGGCCCTGCTCATCACGGAAGAGGCCTCGGCAAGCGCCCATGTGCGGAGCCGTGAGGCCGCCATCCTCTGTGGCACAGCCTGGTTCGATCGGGTGTTCCAGCAACTCGACGCACGTGTTCAGATCACGTGGCACCTGCAGGACGGCCAGGAAGTGTCTGCAGATCAGACGGTGTGTACATTGCTGGGCCCCACTCATGCCCTCTTATCCGGTGAGCGCACCGGGCTCAATTTCCTGCAGACGCTCTCGGGGACGGCTACGGCGACAAGGGCATACGTGGAGGCGCTCCGCGGGATCGAGGTCAAGCTTCTGGATACCCGCAAGACCATCCCCGGCTTGCGAAATGCACAGAAGTACGCCGTCCTGTGTGGCGGAGGCCACAACCATCGGATCGGGCTCTACGATGGCATACTGATAAAGGAAAACCATCTCCTTGCCTCAGGCGGCATTCAGAATGCCGTCAGGGCGGCGAAGGCAAAACATCCCGATCTGCCCGTCGAAGTGGAAGTCGAGACGCTCAATCAGCTTGAAGAAGCGATCGAGGCAAGTGCGGATATTGTACTGCTCGATAACTTTGCCGCCCCCACCTTGCGCAAGGCGGTTGCGTTGACGCGCGGTCGGGCAAAGCTCGAGGCCTCCGGCAGCATAGAGCTATCGAATGTGCGAGAGATTGCGAAAACGGGTGTCGATTTCATCTCCATTGGCAGCCTCACCAAACACCTTCACGCGATCGATATGTCAATGCATATCGAAGGATAAAGGGCCACCCGCTCCCGGCCGCGCATCGGCATTGTCCGCACGCGCGGATATCCCTCCCGCACATTGAGGCAAGCAGTGCCGTCTTACAACTTACTCTTCACCAACGCGTACACTTCCTCTGTCATGCGATCAGTGCCCGCCAGGATACGCTGCAGCTCCGCACGCTTTTCATTAGCAAACGCTTCGTCCTTAATGCCACCCACGTTGATATAGACGTTCAATGCCGCGCTGCGCAATGCGGCGTAGGCCGCCACCACGGCGACACCCGCATCGCTGATGACATTGAGATTACCTTTCTCAGCTGCCGTCTTGCTGAGATTGATGACATCGGCACACGCCCGGGCACACGCCAAGGGCACAACGGTTGCCTCCTTGAGCGCTGCTTGAATTGCTTGCGTGCGGGCGGCCTTTTCGTCTTCTGTATCACGCGGCATGCCATAGGCCGCCATGACCTTGGCAAATACATCGATGTCCGCTTCGATCATGCCGGTCAGGCGCTCACGCAACGCTTCAGCCTTGTGAAGGACACCTCTAAATTCTTCTTCGACCTCCGTGTAGTTCTTCTTGCCGATAGTCAGATTGCAAACCATACTCACCAAGGCCGCACCCATCGCGCCAATGATCGCTGCGGCGCTGCCCCCGCCGGGTGTTGAGGCCTTGCTCGCCAGTTCATCCAAAAACTCTCGTATTGTCTTTTCTTCTGCCATCACATCTCTCCAAGCTTTCCCAGCCAACCTCCGGCGGGAACATAGCATTGGCGGCATGACGCTGACAACAAAAACCCCGCCAAGGTGCGGGGGGATAGGCCGAACGGATTTGCTTTCTGTCTTAACCCGACATGCTGCGGGAATTGCGTAGTCTAGCGATCTCTTTTGCCTGTGATTCACCCACTGCGCAGAGCGCCTTACTCAGTTTTGGATCCCGCTTAAGGATTGACACAAAAGCTGACTTCGGGATCTTGATCAGCTTTGCATCCTCGTCTGTTCGAGCATTCGCATTCCTCAAGCCGGGCCCATCCGGCAGGAGCGCCTGCTCTCCGAAGTACTCTCCCCGCGCCAACACCTCAAGCGTGATGACTTTGCCGAAGTCATTAACAATAAAGATCTCTACCCTGCCTTCAAGCAACACATATAAAAAGTCGCCAACCTGACCTTCCTTGAAGATGAACTGTCCCGGCTCGCATTCAATTACCTCAGTCCATTGCGGAATCGTATCGATTTCAATTTCGGTTAGCCCTCTAAAAAGCCGAACACCGCGGAGCAGCCCAAGGACTTCGGGATAATTAGACGAAGCGATGGCTTTTGGCCGGCTTGACGTGAAGTTGGGATTACGCGTCAAACCGAGCAGCACATCCGGCTTGGAGATTCGAAACAGCTTGGTTGGGCCCAGACAGCGGACGCTTGCATTGCGTCTGCCAGTGCTTCCTGGCATGAGCGACTGCTCCCCAAAGTATGCCCCGGCTTTCAGCGTTTGCATCGAAATTTGTCGGCCACCGACGGTCCGGATAAAGATTTCCGCCGCACCCTCCAGGATGAGGTACATACAGTCGCCGATCTCACCTTCCTTGAAGACCATGTCGCCCGCACGGCACTCGATGACCCGGTTTGATGCCGAGCGCAGGATTTGCTTTAGCGCCTCGTCATTCAGATATCGGAATATCGGGATTTTATGGAGGGCGTCCGGGGTAACCCACACAGCAGTCATGTCATCAAACCTCACATCAACGGCCACCGCGTTGGCCATTTCAATGTTGGCAATGGCAGATGGTAGGCAACGGAATCACCCGCGTATGTGGCTCACTCCCGATGATGCTTGGCAGGCGATCCAATACCTTGTGATGGCTTGCCTAAATCAATATGGCAGGGCGCATTCAATGAGTCAAGAATACCCGTATCGGGCGCAAGCGGACGTATTTTGCACCTTAGGGAACCAACATTGGCATTGCTGCGCACCCCTGCCGGGCTAACATTTGCAGGCAAGCGAAATGACGAAATTCCCCATGGCTGAAGGCATCGAACCGCCCTAGCACCGCATGCCTACACGTGTATTTTTGCCCCTGTACGTCAGCCGTGCGCCATGACACGTCATCGCCTTGTTATGATTGCTAAACGACAGCGCTATCTGCTCTCGTCAGCTATACTCTTTTTACTTCAACAGGTTGACACCTAGACCTCTTAGCCAAGATCGACGAGCATGATCATGAGTCAGATAAAGGGTCGTAAAAGCTATGGCATTTCGGGAGTGCGTCACTTCAGCGGCAAACAAGATAAGAGGCAATACCCAAGGATCGTTATCAACAGCCCCATCGCAATCCAACAGTCCGATGGAAACGTGATTAACGCCCTAGCACATGACATCACCCAGGACGGGATTCAAGTGCAGTGTGACCGTGCGACGGCCCTTTGCTTGGCTCCCACCGGAAAATACCTTACCGATGAGCATGCGCCGGAGGTCGATGCGCGATTGGCACTTCCAATCCGAGGAACGCTGACCGAAATTTCAGCCCGCTGCAAAATCCTGTACGTCACCGATGTTCGGGAGGAAAGATGTGCGATCGGATTGCGTTTTACCGGAACAAAGAATGATAGCTCTAGCCAATTAGATCAGTTTATGCAGGAATTCATGGGATCTGACTAAGCACTCGAGTCGCGCCACCCCGCGCGCCATCTACGGGCGATTCGTAAGGTCCGCACTTTCATTCCCCATTGCAAACCATGCTCGCTCCATCGGACCGGCAGCAATAAAGAGCGGGCGAGTCTTCGCCAAATTTCCCCATTTTTGAGAAGTAAATCACACGCTGACGCCGAAGAGTGTGATTGAGTTCACGATTCGCGTGCAACCCTGTTGCTATAGTCAGATTGCCATAATCAGCGGATATACAACGGGAAAAGGCATTATTTGGCGCGTTAGACGCTGTTTAGTCGTTGGTTCGGCTGCTTTGCGCAGTCCAGACCGTTAGCTGTTGAGCACATGCTACTTGACATGTTTGACCTAATGACGTTCGCTTTAATGCCAGCCAATCATAGGAAAGCACAAAAGGGCAGCCGTATGTCGGGAACGGGATACTATCAGGTCCAGGAAGAGAAGCGACGATACCCAAGAATTGTTATCGATCGTCTCATTGAGATTGAGCAAGCCGATGGGAGCGTCGTTAGTGCACTCGCGCATGATATCTCACCGGACGGGTTACAGATTCGATGTGACCGTGACACGGCGAAGACCCTCAATCCTAGCGAAACACAGATTGAAGGCGACAAGGGTCCGGAATTTAAGGTTCGGCTGAGCCTCCCTCTCCAGGAGGGACTCGTCGAACTAGGGGCGCGTTGCAAGACGCTATACCGTGCGGTCATTCCAGGCGCAGAAGGGGTCGCCTTTGGAATGCAATTCAAGGAATTTGAAGGCGACAGCTTTAAGTACCTCCTCATAGGCTTGTGGAGCCCAATCGGCCTGTAACAAGCCCCTGCCCGAGGTCCCCTGGGTAGGCCTTAGGTTCCGCTCTTTTCGCCCGATCCTTCTTTCCCCACCACAACAGGCTGCCTCTGTTCCGCGCGGCGCCCCCGTGCGCTGCAAACACCTTGCCCGATGCACAGCAGGCTGGCAGTTGACCGGGTCGAGTGAGATCATTGCGGAGCGCTATGGCGAAGAGATCCCTATGGGCCAGTGTGCTGTTGCTGCTTCCGGCGTCCGTATCGGCGGATTTTGACACCGGGATCCAGGCGATCGAACAAGGCAACTACGCCAAGGCCGTACAGGAACTCGAGGCAGCGGCGAATGTGGGTGATGAATCGGCCCAATTCAATCTGGGTGTGATGTACGCGTCTGGCCTGGGCGTTTCCCAGGACTATGGGACAGCCTTCTTATGGTGGCATATGGCCGCCCAGCAGGGGCACAGCACGGCCCAGTTCAACCTAGGCGTCATGTATGCGACAGGCCTCGGCGTTCGGCAGGATCCGACGGAAGCCGCTAAATGGTTGCAGAAGGCCGCAGGCCTTGGAAATGCCGAGGCCGCGTACAATCTTGGTGCCCTCTACGATGATGGCCTAGGCGTTCCGCAAAATTATGCCGAGGCGATGAAATGGTTCCGCGAGGCAGCCGCGCAAGGGCACCTGGGTGCGCAAGGTAACATTGGGTATATGTACGCCAACGGCCGAGGCGTGCCACAGGACTTCGTGCAAGCCTACGCCTGGTTCAATCTTGCGGCCAGCGGCGGACATAATACGGCGAAAGATAACCTAATGTTCATAACAGAGGAGATGACGCCAAAGGAACTTGAACAGGCCAAAGCGTTGGCTGCTCAACTCGCTGACGAGTACCGCAAGCGCTGAGTTGATGCCGCCTATGGCTCATCGGCTTTGCGCTCGATAGACAAGGGACAGCGTATCAACGATGATTCCAGATACGGTATTCCAATAGAAAATACCGGCAGGTTAGAGGTCCAGATGAGAACACCACTCAGGGCGGCCCAGGTTAAAAACAACACACCCAGTACCCTGAGCACTGCTCCATATTGAACGGGATCCCGAACCGCAAGGACGACCAACACCCCCCCACCCAGAAAAACATCAAGTGCATCGCCCGAACGCTGTACCGGACGACGTCGGCATCCGGATAGACTGTGTCCGAAAAAAGCCCCATCAAGGCGCTGAAATACTCCCTTGGCAAAAACACAAAGACGACAGACACCAGACAAAACGCAGCGACCAAATAAAGGATAACTTTGAAAACGTTCGTTAGTATATCTCCCACCATGCCGTGGCTATAATTCTAAAGAAGTGGTTCTACGCGACAGATACAAAGCACAGCTCGGTCGATGATCTTGAGTCAACTCGTCCGCTGAATTGGGGAAAAAATGAGAATGGCGGCGACCAATCAATCACGCCGCGGCACCCGAGTCTCTAGAGAATTGAGATTAGCGAGGAGATCGTCATGCCAGTCAAAAAACTAAAACAGTTTCTCGACAAAAATAAAATTAAATATGTCGCAATTAAACACTCTCCGATGTACACGGCTCAGGAAATCGCAGCCTCCGCACACATTCCCGGGAAAGAACTGGCCAAGACCGTGATAGTTAAATTAGATGGCAAGCTTGCCATGGCGGTTCTACCCGCGTCCTACCGAGTAAATCTTGGCCAGTTGAAGAAAGCGACCGGCGCAAAAACAGTTGAACTAGCCAGTGAACAGGAGTTCACAGACCTGTTTCCTGAGTGCGAACTCGGCGCAATGCCGCCCTTCGGAAATCTATACGATATGGACGTTTACGTGGCAGAACGCCTTGCGGAAGATGAGGAAATTGCATTCAATGCCGGAACACATACCGAACTGCTGAGGTTGGCATATAAGGATTTCGAAAGATTGGTCGCGCCCAAAGTTATCGCATTCGCCGCACTCGGTTAACCCGGTAACCTCCAGCACGCGAACTGGTCAAATCGACTGATCCGCAATCAGAAAGCCTGGTAACACGTTTCGACGCAGTCCAATTTTTCAGAGAGCGGGCTTAGTCTTTTGAGAACCTCGGTTGTCGGTGGCTGCGTATTGCGGTAGTTTATGCGCGCGGGTTTCCTTGTTTGGGTCGGTAACATCTGAAATTGGACCCGTCATGACAAAGTCCCTTATCTGCGCCGCGTGTTCGAAACCGCAGGAAGAGCCGTCACCGCGGAGTAGAGAACTGGTCGACGTCGTTGGGGGGATACGACCTATCCTGTGCGAATTGCGCACGGTGCGCCTCGCGCATGCCTCGGTCCGGTTCATAACGACACTCCCTTAAGGAAAATTAATGAAAAAATTGCTGTTCCAGTTCGACACGGATCCTATTCCGAATGTCTTTGACACAGTGGTAGCCTACGATGGCGGCGCTGATCACGTCACATCCTATGGCGGGCTAACGCCTGATAATGTGGGACCATTGGTAGATGGCGCCATTTTTACCCGGCCTCCCAAGGAAAAAAAATATACTGCACTGTTCATTACCGGTCGTAGCCTGGCCGATGGACAAGGGTTATTGAAAGCCGTTCAGAAAAAATTCTTTGCCGATTTTCGGGTCTCCGTGATGTTAGACAGTAACGGTAGCAATACCACAGCAGCGGCGGGCGTCGCGCTGATGGCGAATGCGCTCCCTTTAGCGGGGAAACGCGCGATCGTGTTAGCTGGCACCGGCCCCGTGGGCCAGCGTGCAGCGGCACTGCTTGCGAAAGAAGGTGCGAAAGTCACGATCACTTCACGCAAACAGGCGCGTGCAGAGCGAGCATGTGCATTAATGAAGGAACGTTTTGGCGTCTCACTCATGCCTAAGGAGGCCCTCGACAACGACGCCAGGGGCGTGGCATTAAAGGATGCGCAGATCGTGTTTGGAGCAGGTGCAGGCGGCGTTCAATTGATAGAAGAAAAGCACTGGAATGAAAACCCAACGATCGAGATAATGGTAGACGTCAATGCCCAGCCTCCGCTCGGTATTAACGGAGTTGACATGATGGACAAAGGAGTGCCACGTCACGGAAAGATCGTCTACGGTGCGATTGGAGTGGGAACCCTGAAATTGCAGCTCCATCGGGCTTGTATTGGCCAACTGTTCGAAGATCACAATCAAATATTCGATGCGGAGGAGATCTACGCATTGGCGAAGACCATGATTTGATGCGCCCCTTGACACCCGCGCCAAATCAGTGCGGCAGTATGAGTACCAGCACCGGGAAGGCGGGCAGGGGCAACACCGGCGCGCCCGTGCGACGATTTAAGATTAACTGATGTGCGGACGTTTCGCCCTGACCACAGATCCCGAGAGGTTGATTACGCTCTTTGAGGTTCAGCAAGTCCCCGAACTCAAGCCGCACTATAACATCGCACCTGGCCAAAACATTGCGGCGGTGCGAGTGAGTGACGAGGGCCAACGGGAGATGGTGCTGCTGCGCTGGGGCCTGATCCCTTCATGGTCAAAAGACCCGAGAATTGGGGCACGTATGATTAACGCGCGTGCTGAGACGGTTGCAGGCAAACCGGCCTTCCGCAGCGCATTCAAACGCCGACGCTGCCTCGTACCCGCGGACGGGTTCTACGAATGGGCGAAACAGGGAAAAGTAAAAAGGCCTTACTACATAGCGAGGCGCGATAAAGAACCGTTTGCGATTGCCGGCCTATGGGAAACCTGGGCAGTGGGAGCTCACGAGCCCATCCAGTCGTGCGCCCTGGTCACAACCGATGCGAATTCATCTATCAGCAAACTTCATGATCGGATGCCTGTCATCTTGAAGCCCACCGATTATGCAACCTGGCTTGATCCAGAGCACTGTGACACGGATCAGCTGCGCTCGCTGTTGCGTCCTTTGACGGGGATCTCGCTGACCGCCTATCCGGTCAGCACGCGCGTCAATAGCCCGAGGAACGACGATGCCGAGTGTATCGCAGCCATACCCGCCGGTTGATTGCGACCCCGCATGTTATGACCGTGCGAGTACGAGGAGACCGACCTGTGAGGCGTAGGCTAATCCGACGAGGCAGGTTGTCATGGACTGTCCTCATGCTGGCGCTGGCGACGGGGCCCGTCGTGTCAGACACATTCAAGCAGGGCGAGTCGGCCTATCAGGCGAAAGACTACGAAAAGGCCTTCGAAGTGCTGAAACCGCTTGCAGAAGAGGGCAATGCAGCCGCCCAGAAAACGCTGGGTCTAATGTACGAATACGGGCGCGGGGTCGCGAAGGATGAAAATGAGGCGATCGGATGGTACACCAAGGCGGCGCTGCAAGGGGATGCGGTACTGCAACATGATCTGGGCGTAAAATATTTTCTTGGACAAGGCGTTCCCCAGGACTACAAGGGGGCGGCCAAGTGGTGGAGGATGGCGGGGGATGCGGGTCTTGCGAAATCCAAGGCTAATCTTGGAATTATGTACTACCAAGGACTCGGCGTTGAAAAAAATTACATCGAGGCCGCGAGGCTATTCAGGGAAGCGGCTGAACAGGGCCTACCCCAAGGCCAATACAACTTGGGGCTCACCTACGAAAAAGGCAACGGTGTGCGACAAGATTATGCCGAGGCCCTCAAGTGGTACAAAACAGCAGCCGATCAGGAGCTAGCGCTCGCCCAATACCGCCTCGGGTACATGTATGAGAATGGACTTGGAACAGAGAAGGATCCGGCCGAGGCGGCCCGCTGGTACCAGCTTGCCGCTGATCATGGGCTTCTGGACGCGAAGCAGGCGATGGCCGTGACTGAGCCGCATTCCGAATCAACCCCGCCGCAACAGGGATCTCATCATGCACCGACGGATACGTTAAACGGAGTGGACTGGGTGCGCGCGCAGGACCCACAGCGGTATACGCTGCAACTGACAAACGTTAGCAACGAGAAAGCGGTTATCCAATTCATTAAACAAAACGGCCTTGTAGGCGAGGCAACCTATGTCCAGCTGAAAGTCGACGGCGGTACCCGCTTCGCCGCACTCTATGGCAGTTATGGGACCCATGATGAAGCGAACGAGGCGCGTGGATCGCTCAGTGCGCCTCTTCGCGACTCACAACCATGGATTCGGAAGTTTGGCGATCTACAGCGACTGCTTCAACCATAGACTACGATCAAGCGAAGGCAGTATCGCGCAGTATTGCAAGGAAATGCGTTTACACTTAACGACAATACAACGAATACAGCATCACGAATCGACTTAGGCGAGTTTGGCGACTAACACCTTTTTCGAACCAGCATTACACCACCTGTGCTACAAACTTAATCTAAACTCATCAGCATGGCAGGATTCAAAGACCTACTCGGTGCGTCGGAGGAGCAGCTTGTCAATCTATTTTACAAGCTGCAGATTGATGATCGCGTCGATTTGAAGAAGAAACACGCACGCATCGCCAAAAAACTCAAGCTCAATCCGACCCAGTTTATCTGCGCACTGGGTTTTAACAGGCGCGTGCGCGAAGTAACGGAGATTCTATCCCTGCTCGGCTTTTATTCCTTTGAGGCGCTCGCCAATCAACGAAATGAGTTCTTCATAAACGATATCTACAAACAGCTTTCGTTAGATAATGTCCTTTCAATTTATTCAGAAATAAAGAATGACGCGGATAGTGTTCAGATCATGCAATACCTTTTAGTGAGCCGGCTACATAACGTTGAGAGCCGAATCGAACAGACCGTAAACTCGCTGACCATCGAAAAATATAAGGCAGAAATGCGAGCAATCTATGCAGACGGTATTGCCCTGATCGATCTAGCAGAAGATCGACTCAGCCCAGCCAATAGCGGCTTCCGGGCACTACTTAATGAAGTCAGCGTCATTGTTGACAGCAAATTGATCCCCGTCGGGGATATCTTCTTCAGAGACAGCATCTTGCCGGAAGAGAAACGGAAGCTGCTCATGAGGGGACTCATCCCGCGAAATCTGATCTTGAACAGGCTGGAGGATCAAACCATCTCGCGGCAGGAGCGTCTTATGCTTGAAGAATATTTACGCCAGACAAAAAAAGAGCAACCGGGGCCGGAGCACTAGATACCCCATGACAGTTTGGTGCCGTGCAGGCAATTTGGGTTTACACCTTAGCGCCGACGACGGCATCCTATTTTATCCGGTATTTCTCCGCTAACTCGCTCGCCAGTCTTTTCCCTTCCTCAAGTTCGTCCGGGGTCATTTCATCAACGATGAGGACGCGATTATTTTTCGCCGTCTCGTTCCCACCTTCGGCCGCCATATTTAGCCAAGCATAGGCCTGTACCCGGTCTTGTGGTACACCTCGGCCCTGCGCATACATAAATCCGAGATTATTTTGCGCGTCCAGGTGTCCCTGCTCCCCCGCCAGGCGATACCACTTTGCGGCTTCCGCAAGATCGGGCGTTGTATTAATGCCCTCATCGTAGTGAACGCCCAGTGTGAACTGAGCCTCCGCTAATCCCTGATCCGCCGCTTTGCGATACCATTTCAGCGCTTCAATCGAATCCTGCTGAACACCCTCGCCTTTGTCATAGGCAAAAGCGAGATTGTATTGTGCACGGCGGTGCCCTCGCTCGGCGGCCTTGTGGTACCACTTTGCGGCCTCTGCATGGTCTTGCGACACGCCCTCCCCATTATCGTACATGACGGCGATCGCGTACTGAGAGTTGATCTCTCCTTCCTCAGCCAGCGCCTTAAACTCGCCAAACGCGGTGCGAAAGTCACCCCGGCTGTAGGCGATGATCGCCGCATTCAGATCTGCCGCCGATGCGATGGTTGAAATAAAAAGCAGAAGAATTACGAAAAAGGGATTTATTCTTTCTCGCGGAGACCACATGCCTATTCACTCTCGGCGGAGATTTGCAATCAACTATCTATGCAAGCACGTATTGATGTAAAGTCGTTATAAGCCGTGGATGAGAGTAGCGCGGCAGGTTGTACCAGCGAACATTCCGCTGTCTGTTTCTTAGGCCTTTTTGACCAACCCAACAAGGTATAGGAGCACGATGGCGCCCACGGTCGCGGTCACCAGGGACCCAATCAATCCGCCTGCCGCAATCCCGAGAAGACCGAACAGAAAACCGCCGAGGAGCGCGCCAACGACACCGACGATCAGATCCCCGAACAAACCCAATCCCCTACCCTTCATCATGTTGCTGGCGAGCCAGCCTGCGATGAGTCCAATGACTAAAAACAAGATCAAACTCGTGATATCCATACTATCCCCCCTTTATAATTTATAATTGCGTTAGCACGTCAGCATGACGAATTGCGGTTCGTCTAGCAAGCCCCGCAGCGAGCACTCCATAAATGCGTGCAATCACCCCATGTATCCTGCCAAAACAGTCTCGGATGCATTGGCGCAACAGCATTTGATTTACACGGATTGAACTCAGGAGCCAGGACGTGCATTCGAATTCAGCTCGGGCCAGGCTCTGCTGATTCTGTTTTCTTCTTACGCTGTTTTTGCATGGCAATCTGCTTATACGCCACGTAGTACTTGTAGATGTTGCTCACGTACTGCACCGTCTCGGCCCCGATCTCCTTCGCCGCCACTACCTCGACATTCCGAAACCACACGTTGGGATCGAGTCCCATCGTGGCCGCCTTGGTCCGAAGGCCCGCCACACGCGCTGGTCCCGCATTGTAAGCGGCGAAGGTGAACAACGTCTGATTGACGGGGTCCATTGCCGGATCATCGAAATAGCGGCTGCGGAGAAAGCGCAGGTATTTCGTCCCAGCGTGAATGTTGTTTTCCAGGATTTCGATTTGAGGGATGCCGACGTTGGCGTCCGCTGCCGTGCTCGGGAGCAACTGCATGACGCCGACGGCGCCGGCGGCGCTGCGAACACTCTGGTCGAGCTGCGACTCCTGGTAGCCGAGGGCAGCCACCATCAACCAATCGAAGTCGTACTGGCCCGCGTAGGTCTTGAAGAAGTCGATCGTCTGACGGAACTTCTGGAGCTCCTCCGCGGAAAGAGAGTTCTTAATCCACTTGGTATCTTTCAAATAGCGCTTATACAAGAGGTTCCCCATCATGGTTCCTTTCTTGTTTTTTTGGACGAACTCGTTGATAACCTCTTGAAGCGCAGGGCTCCCCTTGCGAAACGCCCAGGCGATCTCACCGCCGGTGCGAAGCGCAAGATCCGGGTGCAGGGAAATGTCATCAAAGATCTGAGCCCAGAACTCGGCCTTGTGACTGTCGACGATGACAATCGGGATAAGGCCGGCATTGACCATCTCAAGCAGATCCTCGTCCTCGAGGACCTCCTCCGTCGGCACAATCTGCACCGGCTTCTTCAGAGCTTTTTCAAATGCGGCATTTAACTGCAGGAGGCTTTCGTAGTAACTGCTCGAGGCGCGCACATGAATCTCCTTGCCAGAGAGATCATCAAGGCTCTGAAGCGGCGGGGCCGCTGGGCCGGTGACTACGATCTCGCTGACCTCGGTCAGAAGGGGATCGGAAAAATCGACTGTCTCTTGCCGGTGAGCAGTGATGGTGAGATTAGCGGCAGCGATGTCCCCTCGGCCCGCAATGAGAGAGGGTAAAAGCTGGTCCCGCGACACTGGGATGATGACCAGGTGCACCTTCAAGTGGCCCGTTTCGAGGTTCTTGTTGATAAACGTCTCGAACTCCTTGAGGGCCTCGTAGGTGATACCCCGCTGATCCGCCCCGTCAAGGTAGTAGAGCATCTTGCTGAAGATGACCAACGCGCGGATGACGCGCCGCTCTACCATGCTGTCGAAGTCGCCGATCCAAATTGGAGCGAGCTGGTCCACTTCCGGGGCGAGCTGGTCCACTTCCGGAGCGAGCGCCTTATCGCTTCCGGTGCTCGTGCCTTCTTTGGCCGGGCTCGTTACCTCGTCAGTCTGAGCGGGGGCACTCACTTTGTCTTGGCCCGACTTCGTGTAAGCGAAAATCAGCCCTAAGAGTGCCAAGACGAGGGCGAGGAACAAAATCAAGCGCATCGTTCGACCTCTCTTCGCGAGCATGGCAGCGAGGGGTCAGTCAATTTTTCCGCTAACCGACACCGCAGACGGCACGCAAACAGTGTCGGTGCATGGCGAGGCGGAAGATGTTCTGGGGCCTGACGCATTTTCAAGATGCTTCGGGTCGCTGTACCAGAACGGGGCCGACATGGCGCTAAGCGGCCTCCTCCTGGCGCCGCTCGAACTCCACAAAATTCTGCAAATAAACGTTGTCCAGCGTGATCTGCGAGACGAACGCCGAATACGCAATCAGCGCCGCCAGCCGCCTGAGATCCTGGGCCCAGGGGGGCGTATACCGGGGACCGACAAGTACGCCGCTGTCAAATTCCGGGGCGAGCGTCACGATGTCCGCGAGCGTGAGGCGCCCCGCGAAAAGCCGCGAGACGAATTCTGGCCGGTTGTCGCGGATGGCAACGCGCAGAAAGGTGTGCACCTCCAAGAGACCGCGCAGGTAGACCACATCCTTCGTATACGCCACCCGCCCGCGTACGTCCCCGCCGCGAAAGACCCGCTGCGCCGATTGATAGCTCTCCTCTTCGCTTTGGCCGGCCTCCAGGAAGCAGCGGAACACATCGATGAAATCCCCGCCATCGAGCGCCGCCTTCACCGCCAGCACGCGAACGGCGACCCGCCGCAGCCGAATGATGTCGATGGACAAAGTAATCAACTCTGATAACACAGCGAGCCCCTCCTGCATCCGGGTCGTGCGCGGGGGCCCGAGGCCGAGGGATTTCAGATGGGGCTGATGCTTGCCGTTCAGCGCGGTGGCCGCATGCACGTGGGCCTCGTGGTGCACGAGCTGCGCCAGGTCCAGCTCGGAGAACATGGCGCCGGAGCGAAGGCGGATCCGCCGTGAGCTGGCGATCGCTTTCGAGGGGAGCGCATCGTCCAACACAACCTCCACTGGATCGTCCCTAAAGAACGGGTCAATCGCCGCCCGCAGCCGCGCGGCGAAACGTTCGGCATCGATATCGAATGCCACAGACGGGACATGGTAGGAACCCAGCAGGCGATCGGTGGTCTCCAGGAAGAACCGGGCCGCATCAACGCCAGTGATGGCCTGCGTTCTCCAGGGCGCGTCCGGCGCACCGTAGAGCTTGATGCTGTACTTGGTGAAATCCGGTCGGCCGATATTCTCAAGCATACGCGCTGCATCCGCGTAGCTGCCCGCCGTCTTCGCCAGGAAATCCTGCAGCGGGTCCTGCCGATCGCAACGTTTCTGGATCTCGGTTAGGGCCGTGACCTCTTGTGCGTATGAGGACGGCTGCAGCTCGACAGCCGGAAGTTTTGGGCGACCGGCGCGCCAGCCGGTGAGGAACTCATCTGCGAGGTGCGCAGACCAGTGGAGGTGCTGGAGGACCTTAATCGGCTTGGCGGCATCTATTAGCGCTCGGTCCAACTCTGCTATGTATTTCAGTCGATACTTAGCCATCCTATTCGTGCTTCTGTCATTCTTCATTCTCAGCGGACAGGCATTTGCGAGTGACAGAGATTATTCCTCTGCGTGGGACCAGGTCGCACTCGCGTCTGCCGGAGTTTAAGCTGTTGCTCGCACATTTCAAAGCGCATTTTCAACGGGTCCATGAGGCCCTTTGATTTGAGATGCGGAGAGTCGTGCGTCACCAAAACGCGGACGCTTCTGACTAGGAAAGCAGCGGCTCGAACTCCGCGTTGACCCGCGCGAGGTCAATCTGGTTCAGGAAGTTCGAGTAGGCCATCCACGCCGTGAGGGCCTTGAGGTCCTCGACGGGCGGGGGTAGGTAGCGCGGTGGGAGCACAAGTCCCATATCCACGAGGCGCGCGATCGTGCCCATCTCCTCGATGGCGAGCTTTCCGCAGAAGAGCAAGGGGATTCGATCGAGCCGGCCGCGGCGCACGGCAAGCCGAACAAAGTTGTAGCACTGCACAAAACCCTTGCTGTAGGACAGGTCCTTGGTGAAGGGCCCCCCGTCGGGGGTGCTACCCCGGAATACACGCACGGCCACGGTGTAGGCCTCGTCCGCACTGCGCCCCTCCTCGCGGAGCCGATCGAAGACCTCGACGAAGCCGGCGCCCTCCTCGGCCATGCGGATGGCATGGATGCGGTCGGTGACGCGCCGCAGCCTGACTGGGTACGAGCTCAAGGAGATTACTTCAACGAGGAGCGCGAGCCCCTCCTGGGTGATAGTCGTCGAGGGCGTGCCCTTGGACAGAAATGTGCAAACCGGTTGCAGGCGCCCGTTGAGCGTTGTACCCACGTGCACCCAGCCCTCGTGGGCCTCGAGGCCCCGGAGCTCCCGCTCGCTGAAGACGGTGCCACGCCGGAGCTTGATATAGTCGGAGCCCGCCGCCGCATCCGCCACGATGCCGTCGCTCTCGCAGACATGGACGCGCGCATCCGGATGCGAAAAGACACGGTTGAGGCGCTCCTGGAGGAAGGCCACGGCCTGGGTCGCGCTCAGGTCGCGCCGGTCTGCCTCGAAGAACGCGGACTCGTCCACATTACGGAGCGCATCCCCCATCAGGTCGGCAAGATCGGCAAGGGAGGGCCCTCCTTCGTGGAGGGGATCGGAGGAGCCGCCATAGAGTTCGCGCGAGATCTCCGCGAAGGCCGGGGTGCCGCGCGCCTCGAGTAGGTCAATGACGCGCAGATACTCGCGGCAGTTCCTGTGCATGAGGCGGCCGGCCGGATTATCGGCGCCGAGGACGGTCTCGACGTCGCGGATGATCGCTTCAAAGGTCTGGCGAAGTTCTGCCACGGCGAAAGGAAGCGGACGGGCGCGATAATAGTCGGGTCCTACCGGAGGGGGTCGCCGTGTGCCGCCAGCGAAGAAGGCCTCGCGCACCGAGTCATCCCACTGGACGGCATCCAGGATCCGGATGGGCTGTTGGGCCGAGACGATGCGCTCGGAAAGGGCGCGGAGCGCATCCCAGTGCTTTTCGGTCATATTCTCTGCCGAGGGGGTCTCGCGGGCTGGAGATCGCGTTCCGCCCCCGCCGGCATTGCATCGCCTCCCAGCTCGCGGATCAAATCGCCGAAAGCGTCGCTGTTGTGTCGCATGCCGTCGCCGCCGATAGTCAAGAACGCGTTACGTTGCCCCGGAGCCGAATTATATGATCGGGCGAGACAATCCGCTCGCCGCGATGGCCCAGGGACTCGGCGCGGTAGACGGCGTCCACCATTTCGCGCACCCGCTGGCCCGTTTCCAGACTCACCCTCCCGTGCCCAGTCGGGGATGCCGCTTAATTACCGACAACCGGCTCAGAGCTCGACCATGGTCTTGAAGCCGCCCCAGAACATGCGTTTGCCGTCGAAGGGCATCTTCTTCGG
>JAKEHO010000026.1 GCA_022614965.1 Gammaproteobacteria bacterium | reverse complement strand
GGACCCTGCTCGATATTGGGGGTGTGGGGCTTGACATCACACAGATACTCCTCCCGGCTGTCCCGGCCCTCACCACCACGTCTTTCGTCATCGAAAGGGTACCCGGCGCTAGCACAAATGATATCGGTACCTTTGTCCGTCTACTCGATGAGTTTGGTGATACTACGGTCCTGTCAAGTCCCCGGCTGATGGTGCTGAATAACCAGACAGCCTTGCTGAAGGTGGTCGAGAATACGGTGTACTTTACGGTTCAGCAGACAGTCGACACCACTCAGGGGGTATCCTCCCAAGCGACCTCGTCGACCGTTCATACTGTCCCTGTTGGGTTCATCATGACCGTGACCCCGCAGATTAGCGAGAATGATTCCGTGACGCTGACAGTGCGACCAACTCTCTCCCGCATCACCAGTTTCGCAGCTGATCCGAATCCGGCCTTAACGCAGCCAAATCTGGTCCCCCAAATCGCCGTGCGTGAGATGGAGTCCGTGCTCAAGGTCAACAATGGCGCGATTGCGGTACTTGGCGGTCTGATGCAGGACACGACCCAAGACAACATCGCCTCGGTCCCGTTTCTTTCCAGGCTGCCGGTCTTCGGTGGGTTATTTTTTACCAGCGTGACCAAAGATTATCAAAAGACCGAGCTCGTCATCTTCTTGCGTCCGGTGGTGGTGCACAACGCGAGCATCGCCGGGGACTTGAGTGGCTATCAGCCTTTCCTGGAGGAACGGAAGAAGGTCCCGCCTGAGCAGAATCCCGCGGTGGGGGGCAGACCATGAGCCTCTTGATGGATGCGTTGAAAAAGGCCGAAAAGGAGAAGCGGGAGGCGGCTGAGCGGCGCGCGGCCGCTGAAAAGGCGGAAAAGGCCGTGGGACCGGGACAAGGCCAGCCACAAACCTCTGAAACAAGCGCTGGGGATGCGAGCATCACGGCCGGTGAAGGTGACACCGACAAAACAGCCGGTGAGCTTGGCCTTGAGCCGATGGAGCCGGGGTTCGGGGACGAGACCGGGGCGGGCGCTGAGGATGAGGAAAAGACAAGGGAGCTTGCCGAGGAGGACACCTTGTCGCTCGAGGACTCCGATCTGCCCTACGATAGCAAGGAATCGCCGACCGAGCCCGAAATGCAGATCGCTGGGGAGATCTCCTATGATCAGGTATCGACGCTGCCGTCACAGCGCGCGGTGCGGAGTTCCCTCGAAGGTTATTTTGATGCCACCAGCTCGTTCGACAGAACGGTGTCACGAACATCCCGGTTGAGGGCTGAACTGCGCCCGCCGGGTGCGCCCGATCAACCCACGCCCGTTGCTGCCCAGACCGTATTTACCGCTGCCGGCACATCCGCTTCTGGAAGATACCTCAAATGGGGCGTGTTCACCGGCCTCGTCCTGGTGGCAATGCTTGCCGGCAGTGTCATTTACTATCTGATGGTGACGCCCATCTCACGCGATGTCCCCTCGCCATTGGTTGCGAAGGGGATCGAATCCCAGCCTGCGGCCCCCCCTGTCCCAGATGTTGAACTCGCTCAGCGTGCGGAGATCGCGCTGCCTTCACCGGCGCCAGCGCCGGCAGAGGCGGAGCGCGAGGGGGCAGTGGCCGCACCGAGAGTCCAAGGATCCAAGCCAAGGGTGGCAGTCGCCGCAGCGGGGGTCCAAGGGTCTGAGCCGCAGCTGGCCGAAGTACCCAATGAGACAGCCCCGCCCGAGCCACGGGTAGCGGGTGCTCTCTCCGCATTGGCTGCACAAAAGCGTGCGCCGCAGAGTGTTGAGGCCGAAGACTTCGCACTTCCTGGGGAATTCGTAGTGGAACCGAGACAGATCAAGATCACGCGCAGCACCTCACCTGACCGCTCGGCCTCCCTCGTGAACGATGCCTATCACGACTATGCAACGGGAAACTATGCCAAGGCCCGGGCCACTTATCAGGAGGTTTTAAGGTCGGAGCCCGAGAGTCGCAATGCCTTGCTTGGGCTTGCGGGGATCGCGGTGCGCATGGGCGAGTTGCAGAGTGCGGATTCGATTTACCGAAAATTATTGTCGCTTAATCCTAGGGATCCCGTCGCGCAAGCAGGGATACTATCCCTGCGGGGTGGGCCCGACCCTGTGGCGATTGAGAGTCGCGTTAAGCTCTTGATCGCAGCGAATCCAGACGCGCCTTACCTTAAGTTTGATCTGGGCAATGCCTATGCAAGGCAGTCGCGTTGGGCTGAAGCTCAGCAGGCCTATTTTGAGGCGTACAGTGCCGATAATGCGAATGCAGACTACGCATTAAATCTTGCCGTCAGTCTCGATCATTTGGGTGAGTCGAAAGCGGCGCTCACCTACTACAACCGCGCGTTGGGGTTGGCCGGGCTAAATTTGGTGAACTTCGATTCCACTGCAGTCAAATCACGCATAACATCTCTATCCACTGCAGTTGCTGCGGAGTAGCCGTGGATGCGCCGAAGAAAAACCTTCGTATTGGCGAGCTACTGGTAAAAAAGGGGGTAGTCAGCTCCGACCAGGTCCGCATCGCCCTCACTGAACAGCAAAAGAACCGTACAAAGGAACACCTCGGCAAGATCTTGGTGCGCTTGGGGTTTGCCACCGAAGCGATCATTCGTGACGTGGTGGGCGGTGCGCTGGGACAGGAGAGCATCGACCTATCCAAGGTCGTGGCGGACAGCGAGGCCATCAAGCTTATCCCCAAGGAAATGGCGAGGCGCTTTCACATCCTGCCTATCACCTACGATAACGATCAGCATCGATTGACCGTTGCGATGGCAGACACGTTTAATGTGGTTGCTCTGGATCAAATTAGTGCGCAATTGGGCAACAATGTGGATATCGTTCCTTTGCTCGCCGGCGAGGCGGAGATTCTAAAGGCGATCGACCAATTCTATGGTTTCGAGCTCTCCGTTGACGGAATACTGCACGAGATCGAAACTGGGGAGATCGATTATCAAAGCCTTGACGCGGAGAGCGACGAGTACAGCCAGCCTGTTGTGCGGCTTGTAAATGCGTTGTTCTCTGATGCCGTTAAGCGCGGAGCCTCAGATATTCACTTCGGGCCGGAACAGGATTTTCTGCGATTCCGCTACCGAATCGATGGAGTGTTGCGGCAAGTTCGTAGTCTCCACAAAAACTATTGGTCGGCAATTGCTGTTCGATTGAAAGTCATGGCTGGGATGGATATTGCCGAGACACGCGCGCCTCAGGACGGTCGGATCTCTCTGTCGCTATCTGGACGTCCCATCGATTTCCGGGTCTCTACGCTTCCGACTGTGCACGGTGAGAATATTGTGCTGCGGATCCTCGATCGGCAGAAGGGTATCGTAAAGCTAGAGGAGCTCGGATTACATGATGATACGCTTGAAACGTTAAGGGTTATGGTGGCACGTCCGGAAGGCATCATTTTGGTAACGGGTCCGACGGGGAGTGGCAAGACTACGACGCTGTATTCGCTGCTCAATTATTTAAATAAAGAATCTGTCAACATCATGACCCTGGAAGACCCCGTGGAATACCCCACGCCCATGATACGCCAGACTTCAGTTAACGAAGCCATAAGACTCGATTTTGCGAGCGGCATTCGTTCTGTGATGCGTCAAGATCCGGATATCGTGCTGGTCGGCGAGATACGTGATGTAGACACTGCGACCATGGCCTTCAGGGCCGCGATGACCGGACACCAGGTGTTTTCTACCTTGCATACAAACTCTGCTATTGGTGCCATTCCGCGGCTGCTCGATATTGGTATTTTGCCGGACATCATGGCTGGGAATATTATTGGGGTCATTGCGCAACGTTTGGTCCGCACGCTATGCCGCAAATGTAAGGAACCCTATGAACCATCAGATACCGAACGGCACCTGTTGGGGCTGAAGGTCACCGACAGACCACAGACGATATTTCGCGCCAAAGGCTGTGATGAATGTGATCATCAGGGATACAAGGGTCGCACAGCATTGATGGAATTGTTGAATTTCGATTCTAGTATGGATGAACTGATTGCCCGCCGCGCAACGCGGCGTGAGCTGACTAGGGCCGCCTTGGCGAAGGGATTTCGTCCTCTTGCCGAGATGGGTGCAAAACGAGTACTAGAAGGTGTTACGACCCTCGATGAAGTTGGACGTGTCGTCGATCTTACAAGTCGGTTAAAGCAATAAATTCTTAATATGGAATCCTACAGGTACAGGGCGATGGATGCGGTCGGCAAAGTCCTTCGCGGACGCGTCGACGCGTTTAACGTGGCTGATCTCGAGTTGCGCCTTAAAAAGATGGGACTCGATCTTGTCAACTATAAGGAGCTTGCTTCTCGTTTGCCGGGCGTCGCTGGACGCGGCGTGAAACGCCGAGATCTCATTACCTTGTGTTTTCATCTTGAACAGACGGCGCGAGCCGGCGTGCCCATCCTGGAAGCACTAAGCGACCTCCGGGACAGCGTAGACAATCCACGCTTGCGTGAGGTCACGTCGGCAATGCTGGAGTCTATTGAAGGTGGAAAGACCTTGTCACAGGCCATGGAAGAATTTCCCTCCGTATTCAGTCATGTATTTGCAAACCTCGTTAAAGCCGGCGAGCGAAGTGGCCAGCTCAGCGAAGTGTTCAGGAATCTTTCTGAAAATCTTAAATGGCAGGACGAACAGGCGGCCTATGCCAAGAAGCTGTTCATATATCCCTTGTTTGTCGCAGGTGTAATTATCGCGGTGCTCTTTTTCTTAATGACTTATTTGGTGCCTGAACTATTAAAATTTATTCAAACCATGGGACAGGAACTGCCGTTGCATACCAAGATCCTAATAGCAGTCTCCAAGGTATTTGCTGACTATTGGTATGTTATTTTACTTGTGCCGGTCATTGCATTTATTGGAGTACTGATAGGGATTCGGGCGAGCCCCACGATGCAGTATAAAGTCGATGACCTCAAGTTAAAGATACCGGTGGTCGGCCCATTGCTTAAAAAGATGATACTCACTCGCCTGGCGAACTTCTTTGCTATGATGTATGCATCAGGAATTACAATTATGGACTGCATACACGTTGGTGAGGAGATTGCAGGCAATAGAGCAATTCAAGAAGCGCTGCGGCAGGTTGGGCGGCAAATTGCGGATGGTGCTAGCCTGAGTGCAAGTTTTCAGGCGACTGGCCTTTTCCCGCCGCTTGTCCTGCGCATGTTGAAGGTCGGTGAGAGCACGGGCGCGCTGGAAAATGCACTCCTGAACGTGAGTTATTTTTATACCCGCGATATCAAGGAGTCTATAGAACGGCTACAAGCTGCGATCGAGCCCACCATGACTGTCGTATTGGGGATTATCGTTGCGTGGGTGATGCTATCAATTCTAGGCCCTATTTATGATCTCATTACTAAGATCAAGATTTGATTTTCTTGGCGGACGTGTCTTCTTTCTAGGTAGCGGTAAGCTAACCGTCTTCCATTGGCATAAAGGGGGCCTGTCAAACTCTTATGTTTTTGACGCTACTAATGAGGGCTTATTCCATTATTCGCGTTACCTGCAAGAAGTGCCAGACGTGCCGGTTTGTATATTGGTGGATGTTGTGGAGGAGGAATTTCGACGGGAAACCATGCCTCATGTTTATCTCGCTGACCGCCGTACGTTAATTTCTCGCAAGAAGAGCCGGTTATTTAGGGATTCTCCGTATGTCTGCGCGCTGATGCAGGGGCGTGAGTCGGAAGGGCGCCGCGATGACAGGGTGTTATTCACGGCACTTATGAACCAGGAGATCCTGCGCCCGTGGCTTGAACCCCTTCCGGAGCACAAGGTGCCTCTGGCAGGGATCTATTCTGTCCCTATTCTAAGTGAATTGTTATTGAAATGGCTGCCGAGTTCATCAACTTACAGCCTCGTAGTGAGTCTGCAACGGACCAGTGGACTGCGGCAATCGTTTTTTCTCAACCAACAGCTCAAGATCAGCCGTCTCGCCACAATGAAACGTGCGGGCGAGGTTCCTGATGCGTCCTATATCCTTGAAGAGGTCGAGAAGATCCACAAGTATCTCAATAGCCTGCGTCTCACATTACCGGACGAAGCGTTGGATATTTACCTGTTGAGCCATGGCAGATTGTTATCCGATCTCAGGATGCAGTGTAGTAACTCGGCGTTGATTCGCTACCATCTGATGGACGTTAACGAGGTTGGCCGAAGGATGGGCATGAAACGTGCGCTGTCGTCGACGTTTTGTGAGCCGCTGTTTGCGCATCTCCTGTTGAAGTCCCCTCCTAAGCACAATTACGCGACGTCCACACAAACCCCGTATTATCAGTTGCATCGCGTTCGCAATGGCATGCTGGTGGGAAGCCTGCTCTTAATACTGGGAAGCGCATTGTGGAGTGGATTCACGCTTATGGAAGGGATCGGCTTCAGACAGCGAAGTATCGCTGCTGAACAGAAGGCGAATTTTTATGAGGCACGCTACCAAATCGCCCGTGAGCGACTAAAGGAGACCCCAGTTCCTCCTACAGAGATTAGAGTGGCAGTCGATTTGGTTGACACGATTGATCAGTATAAGACTTCGCCCGTCGATATGATGACGGTTATTAGCAAGGGGCTGACCGGGTTCCCATCGATACAGGTTGACAAATTGCAATGGGCTACAAGCACGGATCCGAACTATGAGTTCGGGAATGTACGTCCGGGCGAGGTGCCAAACCGTTCTGGCGCAACAACCCCAACGCCAGCAACTAATATACCCTATCGGTTTTTCCAGATCGCACTGGTTGCGGGTTATCTTGAACCATTTGATGGCAACTATCGCGCAGCTTTGGCGACAATTAATGAGTACGCTGAAACACTGCGGTCTATGAAATCTGTTTACCATGTAGATGTTGTCACTTTGCCCCTGGATACGAGTTCCGATGCGCGTCTTCAGGGGACTGCCGGTGTTGATAAGGGAGAGGCAAAGTTTTCCATAAGAATCGTTGTAGGTATGGGCAATGAAGCGGGCTGATATAGATTGGTCTATACTTCGCGGTGCAGTTACGGTATTCGCGCTCTGCTTGTTGGTCAGCAGTGTGATGCTGGCAGCAAGCATCTATTTTCGCGATGAGATGGAATCTGACTTTAATAAAGATCAAACACGGTTCCATAGCATCAGCCGCAAGTACCTCGCGATCGATGAAGAAGATCGATTGATCAAACAGTTTTATCCACGATTCAAGGAACTCTATGCGGAAGGTATTATTGGAAATGAGCAGAGGCTCAATTGGATCGAGACACTACGAGACGCGGAGGCGAAGATCGAGCTCCCCTTATTAAGCTATGAAATAACGTCGCAGAATGAATACACACCGAGTTATGGTGTTTTTAGAGGCGGCTTTCAGATTTATGCGAGTAAAATGGAGTTGACGTTTGGGCTTTCGCATGAGGGTGACCTTGAACGGCTGCTTGACGAACTCAACAAGCGGGCTTCGGGCCTCTACAGTGTGGGGAATTGTACCTTTACGCGTTCTCAGAAGACAATTGAGCATGATCCACAAAAGCCAAACATATCAGGCACATGTGAATTGCTGTGGTATACGATAAAACTCTCGGACGGAAGGGAATTAGTTATATCGTAAGGGACACGTATGATTCCTAGTAAAGCATCAATCAGCGCCTTTCTTTTTGTAACGTTAGCCATTACGCTCGTCACATCTGCTGGGACCGTCCGCGGAGATGAGCTCGGGCGACTTTTTACGACGGCCAAAGAACGGGCTCTGTTAGACGAACTCCGGCATGGAAAGCCAGTTATGGATGTCGAACCGATCGAGATACCTGTGCAAAAAGAAGTAGAAGTTGTGGAGCCAACACCGGTCATCGAAGGGGTCACGATCAACGGCCTTGTATATCGCAAGCATGGAGGCAGTACGGCATGGGTGAATGGAAGCAGTACCATTGACGGCGACCTGATATCCCAATATATCAGCGTGGACACAACAGCTATTCGTGGCGATCGGGTGCCGGTAATAATGCCAGATAACGTTACACGGGTGGAGTTAAAGGTCGGGCAGACCTACGATCTAATAAGTGGTGTCGTCGTTGATGTTAACGAACCGAGGCAGATCCCGAAGGCGCCGGCACAAGTCAGTGGCGAGCCGGCCGGCGCTAAGAATTAAACCGTAAAATTACCCCTGTTTTTTCCATTGGCTGCTTTCACTATGGTGAGTGGACTCGATAAATATTCACCCCGTCATCAATCGGGGGCTGTGCTGTTGACGGTAGTACTCATTTTCGTCGTCGGTGCCTCAACGCTACTCATCACCAGGCTAAATGCTGCGAGCCAACAGGCGGCACGCATCAGCTCAACAGCGTCCGCACTAGCGAGTGCCAAGGACGCGCTTCTCGGCTATGCGATGACCTATGCTGAAACTCGCCCTGGGCAACCACAAGGTTATTTGCCATGCCCTGATTTTGACGGCAATGGCAGCGCCGACACCTGTGCAGCGGTGGGACAGAGTGCGACCGGGCGATTGCCTTGGCGGACCTTGGGATTGCCGCCCCTTCGAGATGGTACCGGTCAGTGTCTGTGGTATGCCCTGTCTGGCAGTTACAAGAACAATCCAAAAACGACCCTGACTAGCGATACGGATGGCCAGTTTGTCGTGGAAACCGCGAGCGGGACCACAATTGCGGGGGCCACAAGTAGTGGGCGTGCGATTGCTATCATTTTCGCGCCCGGGCAGCCTATCGGCTCGCAGGTACGCGGGTACGCCACCCCTGCGACACTGACAGAGTGCGGAAGCACTAATAGTGCCGATGCCATCAGCCTTCCCGCCAACTATTTGGATGCGTTAAATGGGGTAGATAATGCCCAGGGCACGAAATCGGGTGCCACTGGAGGTGCTCCCGGCAGCGATCCGTTACCCACCGCAACGCCATCTGTGTTTGTATCGAGTCCGCAAGCGGTTGATGCAAGCGCTAACGTCATTTTCAACGACGTTTTGTTAATTATTACACCGAATGATTTTCGCAACGTTTACGTGCGAATGGATAAATGGATCGCGGACCGAGCTCGAGCTTGCTTGGATGATTATGCTGCCGATGTCGCTAACGGTGGCAGATATCCATGGGCAGCTGCCTTGAATGGAAGCAGTCCCCCTGCGTATGACGATGATATCGGAGAGCGCTTCGGGCGGATACCAGATAATTTGGATGACACCGCGACGGTGGGCATGTTAGGTGCATGGAAGGCGGATCCCGATCCAGCTATCCCGGCTGCGAACTTCGTTCCGAATACCGCTGATCCTTATCCGGTGTGTTTTGATAAAGATCTAGGGACAATGGGTCAGGACTGGTATTGGTGGTGGTGGAACAAATGGAGGGAAATGGTATCTTTTGCAGTGGATGACGCTTACAAACCGGGTGGATCTGGAAGTGGCGCTCCAACGCTCACCCTGGATTCAGTGGGCGCAAAGGTTGCAGTCATTGTCGCAGGCCGGACTCTGAGTGGCCAAACCCGTGCGGTCGATATTGATAAGGGTAGTATCAGCAACTATTTGGAAGGCGACAATGTGCCGGGGGCGGGAGCGGGAAATGTCCCGCCAGGGGATGAGTTGTTTATCAACGCACAAGTAACGCCGACCTTCAACGATGCCGCGTGCAAGGACGGCGGCTGCCCGTAAAGCGCCTGACGGCAACGCTTCATTGAATACTATGACAAGCGCGCTGCGGCGATACAAAGCCCCTCACAAGGCTTTCGATGCTGGATTTTCTCTTTTGGAGGTGCTCATCGTGCTGTTCGTTTTGGCGCTCTTAATGGGGAGCGTGCTGGCGCCGCTGTCAACTCAAATGGAGCAATCTGAGCGCAGGCGCACCCAGGAGATCCTCGACCAGGCGAGGGAAGCGCTCTACGGGTTCGCGATAACAAATGGTCGCCTCGTATGCCCAGACTGTCGAGACAATACGGGGGGCTGTGCCTCAGTAACAGCCAATGACGGTCAGGAAGATCGTGTGGGCTCGCCCGAAGTATGCGCGACCGCGGTCGGCAATCTCCCGTGGGTGAACCTTGGTGTGCAAGGCCAGGATGCCTGGGGCCGAAACTTTACTTACCAAGTAACCACCGCCTTTGCTGATGATCCGATCCCATCTTTTACACTTGCGGATAATGGGGATATCACCGTCAAGAATGCGGCGGGAGGGTCGGACATCGCACAAAATATTCCAGCCAATATCGTATCGCACGCGACAAACGGAGCAGTGATGCCCCCGACCTCAACGCATGAAAATGAGAATGCCGATGCCGATACGGTCTATGTCCTGAAGATCTATAGCCGCGATCCTATCCTTGAATTCGACGATCTGGTGACCTGGATCTCGCCGACTGTGCTCAGAAACCGGATGGTGGCCTCTGGCCGGCTACCGTAGGGAGATCCGTATAGATCCTTGCATCACCGCATTGAAACGGGACTTCTGCGAAAACATCAACTCATGTGAATTGCGACGACCGCTCGCCTGTACCATTTGATGGCCCATGCGTGTCCGATACTTCCACGATGGGATTTTCACTGCCCTGCTCGCATTCTTCCTGTACGGGCGCTATTCTGGACGCTTGCTTAGTGTGGTAATTATCCTCCGGCTTCACTCGGATGTGAAAAGCCCATATTGCGGGTTGTCGTTCTCATAGGCTAGGTTGCGGGACAGTTCGAAACAGACGATGCCGGCCTCGTTATGCTTGAGTGAAAGGGTGTAACCCAGTAACTCAGCCTGCTTACCCGCTTGATATAGGCCAATCCCCAATCCATCATTTGACGAAACGGGCTGTTTAAACAGGGCATTTGCTCTTTCGGATTGAATCCTGCTTCCATCGTCGCAGACATTTAGAGCGATGTGTGACTGATCTGCGCGTAGCGTCACAGTGATCTTCAGATCGATTTCTATTTGACGCTTGTTCCGCGCATTCTCCAACAAGTTGTCAACGATGCTATCAAAAAGATCCGCGGGTATAATCGGGTTGGCCATAATATCGGATCGAAACTCGATATTGCCTGTTTTATACCGGCCCATGAGCGTCTGCCACCATGATTTCAGATGGTTTTCTTCGTTGATAGTCCTATCCGGTGCTTGCAATTTGTCGAGAGCAAGCTGGAGTCTCTGGGACACGTGAGGCAGTTGCCGTTGCACCAGCTCGTAAATGTCTGTTTTTTTGCTACTCATGCTTTGTTGCATGGCAGCAGTTATCGTCTGCAATGATTGTAGGAGATTTTTTATATCGTGCGTCAGGCGGGCCCCCGTTTCATAAATAGCGTGCAGGTGGGCCCGGTGTGTGAGTTCCCTTTCCCTCGTCTTGGCGATATGGAAGTTCCCGAGCAGTTGCATCAACAGTTTGCAATGAAGCAACAGGGCAACCCCTACGGGCCTGTTGCTATTAATCGTTACGGAAATATCCGAGACGTTTAGCTCGACCTTGTGTGACGTCATTATGCCCCGTGATCCTTCACTATCAGGGGCGTTCCACTTGACGCCGGCTACCCATGGTAGCTCCATGAGTGCTTCCATTGATGCCTCTAAGAACTCTTCCGGAGATTTCTTTTGCTGGGCTAGGCGCGAAAGTTTCGTTAGCCATTGCTCAAATGGCGTTCCAATACTTAACAGAGAACGAGTCCACAGTTGTGCCAGACCACTGAATCCGGCGTGCGGGGAAAGGAGCCAACTGATGGCAAACAAAAATAAAGCGATCGCCGCCAGCGTCTGCAACAGGGCAGTCGGGTAATCCGCTCCTGTAGAGTACATGTTGACGAGGCTGCCGAGTGCCAGAATGCTGATCAACAGGGACATGGTGATGCCGTGCAGAAAATCAACAGGGCGTGTTTGCTTCTCGTCGCTGCGACCCGGGGGAATTAACATCACGCACACTAGCAGGATCAACAGCGCAACTTCAAAGAGCTGCTGTACACCTTGCGAGATCCGGATGGAAAAGAGTTGCGTCACACATCCGATGAGCAACTCTGATATGAGAAATATCAGCACTAGCATATACATGTTCCGCTCATTCCGATCCAGCAATATGCGTCCGCCGACTAAACCGATCAAAAGAACCAGCCATCCAAAGACCAACCACCAGTTGATCCACATTAGAAAAGAGAGAGTCAAAATGACAAAGATGAATGTATCTTGCCATTTTAGTTGCTGATCACCACGCCACAACGGCTGCCAAAGGAGAAACAAACCAAGATGGGCAAGCATAAGCGAACGAGAGAGGGCACTCCCAAATTCTGACCACATTGCTAAATGAAGCAGGAGGAGCATCAATGCGATGACCCAATGCTCCCGGCGTTGGCGGATTATGCTGACGAGGTGCGACATCGATTCGCAAATAATCTTTAACCCTATAGTACACTATACGATTATTCCAATGAAAAGCGGCATACAGTAATACATGTTTTATCCAGCATTGACCATTGCGGGTTTCACTGTCCTGGAGGCCTTGCGTAATCGCCTCATATGGCTCATTGGGATTATGATTATAGGCGTATTCGCGCTTAGTGAATTCGCTGGTGAGCTGGCAATAACGGAAAGCGGAGAACTACAAAGCAGTTTGCTCGCTGCTACGTTACGCATTTTTTCCGTATTTGTGGTAAGCCTGTTTATTATCACTAGCATGGTGCGTGAATTTAATGATAAAGAATTTGAGTTGGTGCTGTCTCTGCCGATAGCGCGCGCAACATACTATTTCGGGAAGCTATTAGGATATTCTGTGCTGGCAACAGTTATCGCTGTTCTTGTAAGCCTGGTCGTATTACTACACGCCCCAGCGACACAGGTTCTGTTATGGAGCGCATCGTTGACATGCGAATTGTTGATTGTAGCGGCACTGAGCTTGCTTTGTATGTTTACCTTTAATCAAATCACACCTGCCTTTAGTGCAGTGATGGCATTCTATTTATTGTCTCGCAGCGTCAGCGCGATACAGTTGATCGGCCATAGTCCGCTGGTTGACAGTGGAACGGTGTCGCAATGGGTGATCAATGCAATCGTAGACGGGATCGCCTTTCTCCTACCGAATCTTGATCAATTCGCCCTTACAGATTGGCTGATTTATCACACAGGCGACTGGTCCGTAATGGGTCCTATATTGGGGCAGACGGTTATTTATGTCGGGTTATTGGTTGCAGCCGCCCTTTTTGATCTTTACCGCAAAAACCTGTAGCGGTGCGCTGCACTGAACGGATCCCGTATCTTTTTTGTCTCATAAATGGTGAGTTATTGATCGTTTTCCGGGTCAATGTAACCGATGTTAAAACGCGAACGCCCGATTAGGGAGATTCCAAGATCTGTTCTAATAGGTCTTGCGTTAGCACTGGTTTTACAGATCACTTGGCATAGCATGCGAGTGCCTACGCATGCTACAGCAGAAGGTCTGCCGGCGCCGGTCCCAAACGAACAATTGCGAGCAATAAGTCTTGGTGATCCTATCGCATTGGCGAAACTAATGATGCTTTGGCTGCAGGCCTTCGATAATCAACCGGGGATCAGCATCCCGTTTAAAGATCTCGATTATGATAAGGTGACAGGGTGGATGGAGCTCATATTAGAACTCGATCCGCGAGGGCAATATCCTTTGCTGGCTGCAAGCCGCGTGTATGGGGAAGTGCCTGTAGAGGGCAAACAGCGCCATATGTTGGATTTTGTATACCGTCAATTTCTATTGGACCCAAACCGGCGTTGGCCTTGGCTCGCTCACGCTATTTACGTTGCCAAGCACCGTTTAAAGGACCTGCCGCTGGCGCTCAAGTATGCCCGCGCGATGACGTTATACGCGAGGGGCGACAATGTTCCTCAGTGGGCACGCCAGATGGAGATATACGTACTTGAAGATATGGGTGAGGCAGAGGGTGCGAAGGTATTGATCGGTGGTCTGCTGGAGAGTGGAACCATCACGGACCCGCATGAGATCCGATTCTTGACAGAAAGGCTTAAACGGATCGAGGAAGAGAAGAGTAATTCGTCTGGCGATCACTGACCGATGGATCTGACCGTTTCTCTGTCGTCCGGGCGGGGTCAAATTCTTGAATGCAAATCCTCCTATAAGGCATAGTACCGCGTCTCTCCCTCCCAATCGTCCGGCGGTGGGCTTTCTCTGTGCGCGTCAATCTTCTCGATGAGGAGGGCATAGTATCCCGCATAGTCTCGATTCTGATTTCCTAGGCGTTTAAACATTGACCTGGCGTTCTCCCATTCGCGCCTGTAATAACACTGCAAAGCTTCATCATGCCGTTCAAGATGTTCGATAAGTGCTTCATCCGCCTCATCGTTCGGGCACAGTGGTTGGAAGATTCGCGTCAGTACCTGTTTGCCTCGCACTTGTACGAGATCGAGTTCTTTGAATAAGATGCTGTCGACAGCCTGCTTAGTTGACTCACTCACGATCGCATCGACTTTATAAACCCGTGTCAAGGGTTCCAGGCGAGAGCCGAGATTAACAGCATCACCGACAATAGTGTATGCCACCCGAAATTCTGAGCCCATATTCCCCACGTTCATTACACCGGTGTTGATTCCAATTCCCATACCGATTTCAGGCCAGCCTTTTTGTTTGAATGCTGTGCGAATGTTCAGAATCTCTTTTTGCATATGCAGGGCAGCAAGGACAGCGCGCTCCGCGTGATCCGGTTGAACAAGCGGTGCACCCCAAAATGCCATTATTGCATCTCCCATGTACTTGTCTATTGTGGCGCCATGCTCATGTAATATCTTGGTCATTGCCGTAAAAAACCCGTTAAGCAATTGCACCAATTGCTTTGGATTGAGTTGTTCCGAGATGGCAGAAAAATTCTTGAGATCGCAAAATATCACCGTTAACTCGCGAGACTCGCCGTCGAGTGATAATTTGCCTGCCTGTTTGCTTATTTTGCCGACGACCTCCGAAGGGACATATTGGCCGAACAAATTTATGATTTTTTGTTTGGCATGTGTTTCAATGAAATATCCCATCAGCACGTTAACGACAAAAAGCATTAATACGGTAAGCAGGCTGTATTCCATTGGCAACAGGTTATTCTTGGTCGGCGCAGCATAGCTCATGTACACGGGAGGTATCATCGACACGAGCGTTAGTACTGATGCCTTAATTGGGCTTAACAGCGGCAGGGATATACAAAGGGTCAATCCAATCAAGACAAAGACAAGAAACTCTGGCGTCTTTACTGCTTCAGGCAGGCTTACTGCTCCATATTGAAGCATCTGATCAAGAAGACCATCCTGAATAGAGATATCGGATCCAAGGTTAAATTTGAACCTCAATAACCCGATTCCATTGAGCAGGAATACCAAAAACACAGCGAATATAAGAGCAACTTTGATGCTATTTTGGCGTGTTAATCTAGGCATTGTTGGCGAGGGTCGTCGGTCTAGTTATCGTTGCGTACAGGCACTTGAGTTTTTCTGAATGTAGGTCTTTGCATAGTTTTTCCGAATCGGACCAGTCCAAGCGAGTGTGAGCAGTTCGTTGCGCTGTAACCCGCATTACCGCCAGACCGAGCGTGCCGGTAGTCAGACGGGTTCGGCACTTTCTTCTAGCTTTATGCGAACTGCTCGTCGAAGTCTAGCGGGGGCCTATTGGAACCTCAAGGATATTCGGGCGGCTGTTGCGGCGTGGTTTGGGTAATCGATCACACTCTGAAATGGTGTGAGCCGAGCTCGTTAGGCGCACTGTGCCCGGGCATCATGGTGATGTCCACCCAATCGGTCCCTGGTACCCTAAAGGGCCGCCACGGCTAACGACGGGCTCGGCGCGTCACGATCTGACCCGATCGCATAACTTACTGCGGTTTCATGCAGACTGCCATGAGCTTCTCGTGATCAATGGCGAATTTTCGCCATTTTTGTTGATAACTTGACATAGACGGGTCGGCTAGGGGCGGCAGGGTCTTGGAAATGTCTCTGAATATCAACTACATATGAGGATGGCATGCAATATGCGTATAAGCCGGAAGGTGCATTTCAATAGTGTGAGGCGATTCAAAATGGTTAGTAACAAGATGACAAGACAGTCAGGTTTTACGCTCGTGGAGCTTGCCATAGTGCTGGTTATCATCGGCTTGCTGCTCGGCGGGATCTTGAAGGGCCAGGAACTCATTAACAGCGCGAGGGTGCGCAACGTCGCCGACATGAACTCCGGGATCCAGGCGGCCTATTATGGCTTTATCGACCGCTACCGTCAGGTCCCGGGCGATATGAATGCCGCGTTGGCAACGCAGGCGATTGGTCAGGCCATCGCCAACCCAACTGCCGCGGCCACTGTCGGTAACGGGCAGATCGATGCCGGGAACTGGGATGAGGCGTCGGCGGCGTGGGAACACCTTTCCAAGGCCGGGTTTATCCAGGGGCTCTACCCGGGAGGTGCTACAACGGCAGCCGCATACCAGGTCGTGGGTGTGGCACCCGTCAATGCCTTGAACGGCGCGTTGCTTTTGGCGCGAAGTGCCGATTACTCCGATACGGCTGCGCCGGCACAGAGACTCAATCTTGTTCTTGGCGATAACATTCCGGTCAATATTGCCCGGGAGCTGGATGTGAAGGTTGATGACGGACTGCCACTGACCGGTGTCCTGCGCTATACCGGGACGAGCCCCATGACCAATTTTGATCCGGTGAGTGCGGCGACCTCGACGAACTGCATAACGGCGGCAGCCCCCATCATTTGGGATATCGCGAACGACGCTCAGAACTGTAATCTGGCTTTTCTCTACTAACTGGTAGGATAGAGCTCAACGGCAAGCGCATTTTTTGTAGAGCATCTACCCGCTCGAGAGTGTGCCGCTGGCTAGATTGGGCCCGGCGGCACACTGATTCCCTTGCCCCTATGTTCAGCAAAAGCTTCTTGGCTGACGAAAGCTTGCCGATGACGTGATTCCTTTTCCAGGACTATGTAATGACGACGACAGTGTTGGAATTTGACAGTGTTGCCAAGGCCTACGGTAAACAGGTTGTGCTGTCCAAGGTTGATCTTGTTGTTGACGAAGGTGAGTTTTTCGGACTTGTCGGTGTAAATGGTGTAGGGAAAACGACGCTGATCAAGAGTATGCTTGACTTCTGCAGCATCGACGGGGGCGCAATCGAAATCTTCGGGCGATCACACAGGGACACGCGAGCCCGCTCGCGGCTGGCTTTTCTCCCCGAGCGATTTATTCCGCCTTATTTTTTAACTGGCGGGGACTTTCTCCTCTATATGTGTAAGCTTCATGCGGTGACATACGATCCGGATAGAGTTGAACAAATGTTATCTGCGCTTGATTTAGACCGAACAGCCCTTGCAAAACCGGTGCGACAGTTGTCCAAGGGCATGGCGCAAAAACTGGGTCTTGTAGCCTGTCTTTTGAGTGGGAAAGAGTTGTTCGTCTTGGATGAGCCAATGAGTGGCCTGGATCCGAAGGCGCGGGCGCAATTTAAACAGCTTCTTCTCGACCTTAAGGCCGCGAGGCATACGGTATTCTTCAGTACCCACTTGCTTTCCGACGTGGAAACATTGTGTGCTCGGATGGCGATACTGCATGACGGCGAGATACGTTTCGTGGGATCTCCGCAGGAGTGCTGCAGCCAGTATGACGTGGAGGGTCTGGAAAGGGCCTATCTGGCGTGTGTCAGCGGAAAGCGCAAAACGCACTAGGATAGGGGAAGGCAACCCATCGTGGCCTCGTTATGGAGGGTGTTCTGTGACGGTGTAGCGACGAGTTTTATGGGAGTCGGGCCGATTCAGAGCGGTGGCAGGATCTCAAAGAGATTAAGACCATGTTTCGCAGACAATCCGGTTTTACGCTGGTGGAACTCGCCATAGTGCTGGTGATCATCGGCTTGCTGCTCGGCGGGATCTTGAAGGGCCAGGAGCTCATTAACAGCGCGAGGGTGCGCAACCTCGCCGACATGACCTCCGGGATCCGGGCGGCCTATTATGGCTTTATCGGCCGTTACCGTCAGGTTCCGGGGGATATGAGCGCAGCAACGGCGACCCAGGCGATTGGCCAGACCATCACCAACCCGGCTGCGGGTGCGAGTGTCGGTAACGGGCAGATCGATCCTGGGAACTGGGATGAAGCCTCGGCGGTGTGGGAACACCTCTCCAAGGCCGGCTTTATCGATGGACTCTACCCCGGAGGTGCGACAACGGCGGCCCAATATCAGGTTGCCGGCATGGCCCCGCTGAATATCTTAAGCGGTCAACTGCTGCTCGCACACAGCGCCGACTATACCGATCCGGGAACGCCGGCGCCGAGGCTCAATCTTGTTTTGGGGAATAACATTCCGGTCAACATTGCCCTGGAACTCGATATGAAGGTAGATAACGGTCTTCCGGAGACAGGTGTTCTGCGCTTTACCGGGGTGAGCCCCACCACCAATTTTGATCCGATAAGTGCGGCGACCACCGAATGCCGAACGAGTGCCGCGCCGATCATTTTGGATGTGGCAAGCGACCCACAGAATTGTAATCTGGCGTATCTTTATTGAGCGACTGAAGAGGCGCGTAAATGGTGCGAAATGCTTAAGTCGCGTCCCGGACCTCGAAATCATGGGTAATTGTCGCTGTCTTTCGAAGCATGATGGTCGCGGAGCAGTATTTTTCGGCGGACAGTTCAACCGCGCGTTTCACATGAGCCTCTTTTAGACCCTTGCCACTGACGACGAAATGCACATGTATACGCGTAAAGACTTTTGGAGGCTCTTCCGCGCGCTCCGCAGTCAAGTCAACTGTGCATTCCGTGACCTCTTGCCGCGACTTTTTTAGGATGTGGACTACGTCGTAGCCTGTACATCCCCCCATCCCGAGCAACACCATCTCCATTGGACGGGGACCCAGGTTCCGACCCCCGCCTTCCGGAGGGCCATCGATTATAATGGCATGGCCGCTGTCTGTTTCTCCAATGAATGCTGCATCTCCCACCCATTTAAGACGGGTTTTCATCATTTTCTCCCATATTTCCGCAACCGAGTAAGCCTAACATAGATCGACATCTCGCTGGAGCTTGCCTACACTATTCACCAATGCGTGCGCGCAGACAAATGGGGGCGAGGTTTTGAGTCATGGAGCATCCATCGATACCAGCACTAGACCAGACTATTGAACGGTTTTTGGAGAATTGTCGTCATAAACGTTTTCGTGCCAAGAGCAGTATTATCAAGGAGGGAGATCCGTCTGATGACCTCTTTTACATTATAAGCGGCTCGGTAACGGTGGTGACTGAAAATGACAAGGGCCGAGAGATAGTGCTTGCGTATCTAAATCCGGGAGAGTTTTTTGGCGAGATCGGCCTGTTTGACGAGAAGAACCGGAGTGCCTTCGTGCGGGCTCGCACAAATTGTGAGATAGCGCAAATAAGCTACAGTAAACTAATGAGCTTGAACTCCCTGTTTCCTGATCTGCTGGTCGCCATTGCATCTCAGATGGCCTTGCGGCTCCGCAAAACAAGCCGGAAGGTGACGGATCTGGCTTTCACGGACGTGCAAGGACGCGTAGCCCGCACGTTGCTCGATCTATGCAAGGAACCTGACGCCATGACACACCCGGACGGCATGCAGATACGCGTTACGCGTCAGGAACTGGGCCGGATCGTCGGCTGCTCGCGGGAAATGGTGGGCCGAGTACTGAAAGCCCTGGAAGAACAGCATCTGATCTCCGTAAGTGGCAAGACTATGGTCATCTTTGGCGCGAGGTAAGAGACAAAAACGCGCACCCTCATCGCCGTTGCGCAAAAGAGAGACGACACTACGGGGGTGCGCAATGCATAACGACTCGCTTCCAACCCTAACCTTGACATCTCAGCCTGCCGCCGCCAAGATTTTTCGTTCTGTTTACCCCTGTTTTGTGGCTATGTAGCTCAGCTGGGCGAGGTGGAGAAAGAAAAAGGTCCAGTGAACCTTTTTCCCACCGAGCGCCGAGCCACCGGATGGCGAGGCCGGGGATTATCGCTGGCGACGTAGTCGCGCCACGGACGGCTGGAAAGAACGTTCAACCATGGCTATGTAGCTCAGCTGGGTGAGGTGGAGAAAGAAAAAGGTTCGGTGAACCTTTTTCCCACCGAGCGCCGAGCCACCGGATGGCGAGGCCGGGGACTATCGATGGCTGCGTAGTCGCGCCATGGACGGCTGGAAAGAACGTTCAACCATGGCTATGTAGCTCAGCTGGGTGAGGCCGATTAAGAAAAAAGTCCAGTGGACTTTTTTCCGGACGAACGCCGAG
>JAKEHO010000025.1 GCA_022614965.1 Gammaproteobacteria bacterium | reverse complement strand
GCGACATGTCTACCGCAAGGGCGTTTTTCTATTCTTTTGGGGCGCTTGTCTTATTGCTTTTTAGCGCCGAGCTTGTTGTGTGGGGAGCGGTGCAAATTGCGGAGGACTTCGCTGTGAGCCACTTGTCATCGGCCTCACCATCGTGGCAGTGGGCACCCCTCTGCCGGAGCTGCCGAGTTCTGTTGCAAGTGCTCTCAAGGGAGAGCCTGGTATAGCGATTGGCAACATGATCGGTTCAGACATGTTCAACACGCTCGTGGTGCTGGGATTGCCCGCCCTGATACGCCCGACGGAATTCGGTAGGGAGGTCTTAACACCAGATTTTCCTGTCATGCTCGGGCTTACGTTGGCCATGTACGTGATGGCACATGGGTTTCGCGGGGGCTGGGGAGAATTAACCGGGTTGCCGGTGCTGTTCTGGTGCTTTCCTTTTGCACCTATGAGTGGATACTCTATAAATCTATTGACCACGTGATGGTCTAATTATTTTGGAGTTCGGCCGGAGCCGCTATGCCTGTACAAGCACATCCCAAGAAGACATCTGACGACTTGCTCGATCCCGATAGGCTCGTTCGGATCGGGCGCTCAGTCATCGAGACGGAGACGAGTGCGGTGGCTGCCCTGGCATCGCGTATTGATGAGAACTTTGTCGCTGCCTGCCGCTATATGTTAGCGTGTGATGGGCGGGTTATTGTGATTGGCATGGGCAAGTCGGGGCACATCGGGAGGAAGCTCGCAGCAACGCTCGCAAGTACGGGGACCCCAGCGTTTTTCGTCCATCCAGGGGAAGCCAGCCACGGCGATATGGGCATGATTACAGACAAGGATGTGGTTCTTGCGCTTTCTAATTCAGGTGAGACGGATGAGATCATAACGCTCTTACCGTTGATAAAACGCTTAGGTCTACGACTGATTGCATTGACGGGATCACCCGCGTCGACTTTGGCGAAGGCCGCCGATGTGATCATCGACGTCAGCGTCAAGAAAGAAGCCGGGCCCCAGGACCTTGCGCCGACAGCGAGTACCACCGCCGCCCTTGCAATGGGTGACGCCTTGGCGATTGCGCTTTTGGATGCTCGTGGTTTTAGCGACGAGAAGTTCGCGGAATTCCACCCCGGCGGGACCCTTGGACGTCGGCTACTTTTGCGGGTCAGCGACATTATGCATAGGGGCGATGAAATGCCGAGTGTGACTGAACATACGCTCTTGAGCGAGGCCCTGATTGAAATGACGCAGAAGGGACTCGGCATGACCGCAGTACTCGATAAGCAAGGTAGGGTAACGGGGATCTTTACGGATGGTGATTTACGTCGGAAATTGGATGCAAAGGTAGATGTACATACCGCGCGTATGGGCGAGGTCATGACACGTAACTGCAAGACTATCGTCGAAGATCATTTGGCAGCGGAGGCTCTCAGCATGATGGAGAAATTCAGGATCAATGCCTTGCTGGTGGTGGACGGGAACGGCATATTGTTAGGCGTACTCAACATGCATGATCTTTTGCGTGCCCGTGTGGTCTAAGGCTGTACGCATGCAGAAGATTCGGGAAAGAGCCGCACGCATCAGGCTCGTTGTTTTTGATGTGGATGGCGTGTTGACTGATGGTAGTTTGATCCTCGGCGATAATGGTACAGAGCATAAAGTCTTTCACGCGAGGGATGGACATGGAATGGCGATGCTCCTCGAGAGTGGTGTGCAGATTGCCGTGATTTCTGGACGCTCGTCTGAGGCCGTCGCCGATCGGATGGGGTCGCTTGGGATCAAGTATGTCTATCAGGGTCAAGCAGACAAGTTGCAAACATTCGTGACGCTGCTTCAGCAACTGAAGCTTGACGCGGATCAGGTTGCGTATGTCGGCGACGACGTAATGGATCTGCCGATTATGGCGCGCGTAGGGCTTGCGATCACGGTCGCCGATGGCCATGAATTGGTTGCCAATCATGCTGACTGGACGACAGACTCACCCGGCGGGCGCGGTGCTGCTCGAGAGGTATGCGAGCTGATCATGGAGGCACAGGGCGCGCTGGATACTCAACTACAGCGCTATCTTCAGGGCCGGCCCTGACGACATTATTTCGCGCAGCGTTTTCGTGTTCGAGCAGTGAAGCATCGGCTAGGGACTATGAATTTTTTTGGGTTCTATTCGATTTCCCTTGTCGCAGAGTGAGCTCCTCGTGTTGAAGCAGTGGCGCGTGCCATTAATATTGTTTGTTCTAGCGCTTATCAGCGCGTGGGTTTTGAAACAGATTGCGGAGCCTCCGCGATCGATAAGGCCTGACCAGAGCCATGTTCCTGATTACTACGTGGAAGACTTCACGACATTGGTTATGGATGAAGGTGGATCGCCGCAAAACAAATTGCGCGCTGAGTTTATGGCTCACGATCCACAAGACGACAGCACGCGGCTGGTTCGCCCAACTTTGGAGGTTTTCCGAGAAGGTCGGCCGCCGTGGTATGTGACGGCGGATTCGGGTCGGGTGACGTCCGATAACGAGGTAATTCAGTTACTGGGTGTGGTTCGTATGTGGCGCAATAACGATAAAGGGGAGCGCGATGTGGAAGTGATTACCAGTGACGTCCGCATCCTGCGGCAGATGGAATACCTTGAGACGGATCGTGACGCGACATTACGAACGAACACCACCGTAATCAATGCAGTCGGAATGCGCGCCTATTTAGATGATAATCGCTTGGAATTACTCAGTCAGGTACGTGGGTATCATGAGCTTAGGTAAGCTTGTTAAGTTAATTATCTGTCTGACTAGCGTACTCGGGTGCGGTGCCAGTTTGGCGTTATCCGGCGATTCAGATCAGCCGATTGAGATTGAAGCGGATGCTGCAGAACTCGACGACAATTTGGGTGTAACCGTTTACAGAGGGAATGTGGTGGTGACACAAGGCACATTGCGCCTAAACGGTGATACGATGACAGTTTACTACACGGACGATCAGAAACTAAAGACCGTGTTTATGGACGGAAATCCTGCGTGTTTCCGCCAAAGGCCGGATAAGGAGAATATGGATGTCAAAGCCGAAGCGCTACGGATGGAATATCATGCGGCGGAAAAATTGTTGGTACTTCTTCAGGACGCAACGGTAATCCGGGGTAGGGACAGGTTTAGCGGCGATCGTATCGAGTACGATACCGAGAAAGCCATTGTCAAGGCGCGTAAGTCAAACTCCAGCAAGGACCGCGTCAAGATGGTAATACAGCCTAAGAAGGAAAGGGTCACCGAATCAGATGCGATAATCGATGCGAAGTGCCCAGGGTCGTGACACCGTTGCTTTAGCCAGCCCAACCGCTCCTGAAGATCTATCTTTTCGGAAGATACGCCCTTTACGAGGATCTCAACCGCGATGAGTGTGCTCACCGTTCGGCATCTCGCAAAAACTTACCATTCGCGCTCGGTCGTCAAGGACGTCAGCCTCACCGTCTACAGCGGGGAAGTGGTCGGCCTATTGGGCCCGAACGGCGCGGGTAAGACCACCAGCTTTCATATGATTGTCGGCTTCGCTTCCTGTGATAGCGGGTCGATTCATCTAAACCGGGATGAAATGACTTACCTCCCAATGGAAATTCGGGCGCGCATGGGACTTGGTTACTTGCCGCAGGAGCCTTCCGTATTTCGCAAACTCACAGTGCAAGAAAATATTTTAGCGATTCTTCAGACGCGATCCGATATGGATGATGCACATCGTACGCGACGGCTTGAAAATCTCATGCGTGAGTTTCATATAACGCATTTGCGAGATAGTCTCGGCACGAGTCTCTCCGGAGGCGAACGCCGACGAGTCGAGATTGCACGAGCGCTAGCAACTGAACCACGCTTCCTTCTTCTTGATGAACCGTTCACCGGTATAGATCCAATCTCTGTCATAGATATCCAAAAGATCATCACTCACTTGTGCCGACTTGGGATTGGTGTACTGATGACAGACCATAATGTCCGGGATGCCCTTGGCATTTGTACTAGGGCTTATATTGTAAATGACGGCGGTATATTTGCTGAGGGGACGCCGGAGGAAATTCTGTCCAATCCCGAGGTACGCGAAATCTATTTAGGGGATCATTTCAGGTTATAAGCGCAAGCGACCGTGCAGACAAATTTGCGTTAAAATAACAACTATGAAACAGTCTCTTCAGCTAAGGCTCGGTCAGACTCTTACCATCACTCCACAATTGCAGCAGGCGATCCGCCTGCTGCAGCTGTCGAATGTCGAGTTACAGATGGAAGTCCAGCAGGCGGTGGAATCGAACATGATGCTAGAGCTGGATGAGGAGGAGGGCGAAGCAACACCCGCGGAAGTCACGGCAGGTGCCGAGGATGTGGAAGCCAGAGAGGAAGGTAACAATGATTTAGATGTTCACACTATTCCCGACGAACTCCCGGTTGATAGTGCCTGGGAGGACATCTATGACAGCGGGATATCCTATAGTCGATCTTCTGATGTCGAGACGATAGAGGTCGAAAACGAAGAAATACCAGTTCAGACCCTGGCGAATTACTTGCTCTGGCAATTGGATATGTCACCTATCAGTGAAACGGATCAGGTGATTGCACTGACTATTATTGATGCGCTCAACGATGACGGATTTCTCACCTGTAGTCTTGAAGATATACGTGCTTCTTTTGGAAGCGATATGGACGTTGGCTTGGATGAAGTTGAGGCCGTATTGCACCGTGTCCAAGCCTTGGATCCTGCCGGCATTGGTGCACGGGATCTCCGGGAATGCCTGTTATTACAGTTGAGACAGTGTCCTTCTGACACACTCTGGTTGGCGAAGGCGATGACGCTGGTATCGGATCATCTTGGCCTGCTTGCCGCGCATGACTACAGCCACCTTATGCGACGGATGAACCTGACTCGGGACGACTTGCAGCACGTCATTGCATTGATTCAGTCGATGAATCCGCGGCCTGGGGGGCAAGTTCAATCATCGCCAGTGCAGTATGCTCTGCCGGATGTTTTTGTTTACAAGCATAAAGGTGTTTGGAAGGTTGAACTCAACTCCGACGCGCTTCCGCATGTTCGCATCAACCCGTACTACGCTAGCTTGGTGCGGCGCTCCGATTCCAGTTCCGACAACGTTTCTCTAAAGGCTCACCTGCAGGAAGCACGGTGGTTTATCAAAAGTCTACAGAGTCGCAATGAGACGCTGTTACGCGTCGCAACATGTATTGTCGAACGGCAGCGTCCATTCCTTGAGTATGGCGACGTCGCCATGCAGCCATTGGTGTTGCATGATGTTGCTGAGGCGCTAGCTATGCATGAGTCCACCATGTCGCGTGTTACCACAAACAAATATATGCATACACCTCGTGGAATTTTTGAACTTAAATATTTTTTTTCGAGTCATGTTAGCACAAGCATAGGTGGTGAATGTTCTTCAACTGCTATTCGCGCATTGATCAAGAAGCTCATATCAAGTGAGAGTCCAGGCAAACCACTCACCGATAGTAAGATTGCTGCTCTTTTATCAGAGCAAGGAATCATTGTTGCCCGCAGGACCGTCGCAAAATATCGTGAGGCAATTGCCATTCCTCCGTCAGGTGAACGAAAGCGGCTCGCATAGATAGAAGCAAACGGGGTGTCTAATGCAAATCGATATTAGCGGTCACCGTATGGGTATTACTCCAGCATTACGCAAGTACGTGAAAAGCAAAATGAAGCGAATCGAGCGGCATTTTGATCACATGACGAATATTCACGTCATCCTCAGTGTTGAAAAGGAACGGCAGAAGGCTGAGGCAACTATACAGGTGAGTGGCGCAAGTTTGTTTGCCGATTCTGAGCACGATGACATGTATGCTGCGATCGATATGCTTTGCGACAAGCTGGATCGGCAGATCAAGAAACATAAGGAGAAGCTCACAGATCACCGTCGCAGCAATGGTCCGAAAGATTAGGAGGTTATTTGACAAGCCGGCATACAACGGTCGCAAATGCGATGGTTGCACCAGCAGAATCAAAGCGCATCTTGGATATCCTGTCGCCCGCGCGTGTGCTATGTAATTTAGATCTGGCAACTAAGAAGGCTATCTTGGAAAAGCTCGCGGAATTAATTGCCGCAGGTGAATCGACACTTACACAGGAGGGGACGTTTGATTGTCTATTTGCGCGGGAACGGCTAGGAAGTACGGGTTTAGGGCGGGGTGTTGCTATCCCGCACGGCCGCCTGGAACATCTGCAACGTGCCACGGGGGCGTTTGTGCGTGTGCGTAGTGGGATCGATTTCGATGCCCTAGATCAAAAGCCCGTAGACCTTCTGTTTGCTCTTGTTGTCCCGCAGCAGTCAACCGATGAGCATTTGCAGATATTATCCATGCTGGCGCAGATGTTCCGTGACGAAGATTTCCTCGCTCATCTCCGAGCTCAGTCCACTGCAGAAGGGTTATACGAGGTCCTTACGCGCTGGTCAGCGCGCGAG